>JASKJZ010000048.1 GCA_030154385.1 Clostridiales bacterium | reverse complement strand
GTACAAAGCTTAATGCTTTTTGGCTTTCTTACCTGAAGCATATCCATAAGATACTCTAGGGTTCTTCCTGAATCAATAATATCTTCTATTACCAAAACATCCTTATCCTCAATATGTTCATCCAAATCTTTGACAATTCGAACTCTCCCACTGCTCTCCTGGGCATTTCCATAGCTCGATACGGATAAAAAGTCCATCGTAACCGTAGGTTGAATGTGCTTTGCCAACTCACAGGTAAAGAATACACTTCCTTTTAAGATGCATATTAAATGAACGGTCTTTCCCTCATAATCCCTGCTGATTTGAGCACCCAGCTCTGCAATCCTTGTTTTTAACTCATCTTCAGAAATCATAACTCTAATGTTCATTTGTTTTACCTCCAATAATTTTCGCTTTTAGTATGGTTTTTGTTGTATTTGTTATCTTATAATACTCGCTGATTCTATTTCCAATTACCCATATGATATGATGTCCATCTGCTAAAAGTGGTATCTGATTTCTTTTCTGCCTTGCTACTTTTTGGTCAATCAGATAATCCTTTAGTTTTTTGGTACCACCTTGTTGGTTTACTTGGAAATAGTCGCCATTTCGACGATTTCGCAAGGATATGACTTGACATATTTTATCATAATCGAACCATTTCGTATAGCTATTTTTTGGAATTTCATCAATTTTAGCGAAATCTTTGTCAATTGAAATTTCCAGTATATAATTCGTGTATGGAATAGGATATCTTCCCGGTTTATCAATCAAAACCGCATATTCCTCCAAAGGTGCCTCCGGGACTCCGATTCGAATGGTATCATATTCCCGAATCGCACGAAGACCAAAGGGCAGCATAATTTGCTTTCCTGCTTCCATCGTGCAAAGAGAAAGGATGCTCTCCACATGCCCAAGCTCCAGATCCTTCCTGCTTTTTGTGAGGTTCTCCAAAATCTTTCGAATGATCTCCTTTTGCAAGATGGGTGCCTCCATTTGTAGCCGCTCCACAAAAATGAGCACCTGTGCATCTTCCCTTTTTGTTACTGTTTCTAAGACGCGCTCTGCCTGTACGCCCAGATATTCCTGTGCCTCCAATAAGAGGCTGGCTGTCTGACTCATATGCTCAACGCATTTTTCATTAATCTCTTCCAAAAGGGGCAGTAAATGATGGCGAATCTGATTGCGGGAATACACATCCTCCAGATTGGTCGCATCGGTGCAATAAGGCTGTCCCCTCCGTTTTAAATACTCCTCAATTTCACATCGCTCCACACAAAGAAGCGGGCGTATAATTGCGCCCCTGACCGGTGCAATCCCGCTAAGCCCCTTGATTCCACTTCCCCTTGCCAGATGAAACAGCATTGTTTCTGCATTGTCATTCTTATTATGTGCAATGGCGATTTTATTCGCCCCATTTTTCTGTAACGAAACCGCAAATGCCTCATAGCGCAGAATTCTTCCAGCCTCCTCTTCGGTCTTCTTTTCTTTTTTTGCATAGGCTCTGACATCTTTTTTTATTACCTCAACCGGAATTTGATAACGGTCTCCAAGCGCCTCAACAAATTGCTGGTCGGCATCCGCCTGCGCTCCTCGTATGCCGTGGTGGACGTGTACGATGCGAAGTGAAAGCTGAAACATTTCTTTTAACTCCAGAAGTAGCAGGAGCAGGCAGACGGAATCTGCCCCTCCAGATACCCCAACAATCACCTGGTCTCCTTTTTCAAGCATCGCATATTTTTTCACATATGAAAGTATCTTTTGTTTCATAAATCTCCTTACTTGTGACTTCCTTTGCTCTCATTTTAACCCTACCTAGCGGTGATTTCAAGATTTTTCCCAGATTCCTGCCACAATAACCGTCATATCATCTAACGCCCTTCCTCCGCTTGCAAAGAGTGACTGGTTCAATATTTCATTTGCTATTTCCTTTGGATTTTGGGACGTTAGATTCTCTACTATATGCGCCACATGCCTTTCCTTATTATTCCCAGGAAAACAATCAATGATTCCATCCGTCACCATAACGATGAAATCTCCATCCTGTACCTGGCGTTTATTCTCGGCAAGCTGCGTCTCCTCCAGCATACCTGCTGGCAGGGAAGAGGAAAGTATGGTATCCACACAATTTTTATGCTTTAAAAAGGTAGCCGCAGCTCCCATTTTTACAAAATTACAGCTTCCATCATAACGATTGATTATCCCCATATCAATTGTAGAAAAAGACTGCCCATCCACATGCAGTACATAAAAAGAATTTATCAAATGAATTGCTGCTGCTTCATGAAACCCCGCCTCCATAAAATCCTCAATCAGATCAATCACCGCTTCACTCTCTCTACTGGCTTGCTCTCCGGCTCCCATACCATCACACAAGATCATAATGAGTTCTCCCGAATCCAGCTCTAAAAAAGAGAAATTATCCCCTGATACTTCCTCCCCTTCTTTTTTTACTCTTGCCACTCCTGTCAGAACCTTTAGAGTCGTATCTTCTCCAAACAAAAGAGTTTCTACCGCCTGCGGCACCATCGTTTTTGTCTGTTCCAGTGGTCTTACTTTTTTTTGTACAACCTCAGACAAATAGGCTGCAACCTCCTTCGTGGTGACGCACCTTCCTTTTTTTACCCTTGCCTGCATGTGGACTTCCAAGTGTCCATTTTTGTCCTCCATCAGGATTAGATTTTTTGCAAGTACATGATGGATGCGCAGCTTATTCATAATCTGCTCCTCCATAGACTGCTTCACTTGCTTCATTTCGCTGATGTCACTTGCAAAATCCTTGACGATTTGTGCCATCTCTTCAAGCTGACCAGAAACGGCCTGCCTGCTTTCCATCAAACGGTTGTACCATTTTAAATTCAACATTGCCATTTCTAAACTTTTATTGGTTTCCGTAACAAAGGCATCCGCATAGATACACTGTGCCAAAAAATCCTTTGGAACATCCTGCACCGTCAGCGTCCCCTTTTTTTTCGCGGTATCAAAGATATCCTGTGCATACAAATAGGTCTGGTCATAATTCTCCTGCCAGCAGTGCCGACATTCGGTGCATTCCTTGCAAAATTTTCCCGATACCTCTTCAAAAATGCTGTTCACATCGTCGCAGCCAAGCAAACTTCTGTTTTCGGAGTACGAAACAAAGGACTGCGATAGTTTTTGCAGCGATTCCGAAAAGCTTCGAAATTTGTTTTTTGTCATGAGCTGGAGACATTGTTTGACATAGTCATTTGCATCTTTTTTTTCCGGGCACACCGGTTCTACCCATTTTGCAGGGAACAAAAAGAAGAAAGGCAATGCGGCAAGCAGAGAAAAAATTCCCGGCATCTTTAAAAGGCTATGCTCATATAAATATCCAAGCGATGCCCCTGTTGTCACAAATGCAATCCCTGCTCCAAGCTTTCCAATCTCTTGAAAGAGTCCACTGCAAATGCCCAAAATACAAAAAATACCAATATAGGTGACGGGAACATTTTGATAAGACAACACCACACCAATCACCGCACCTGCCACTGCACCGCTTCCAGACCCGTACTTGTATCCAATGGATAAGACCAGCAAGTAAGATAACAGCTGCGGCAAAGAGATGGAGTAGATTACAACTCTTGGCACACTATAAATTACCATACCCATAAGAATGGCAACGCTAACTAACTCTTCATTGCTCATCGCTTCCCTTTTTTTATGATATAAAAGAAAGCCGGTTCCTCGTTTAAAAAAATAATAGGAAAGGTAAACAACCAAACCTTCCAAGGCAGCCAGAGCCGCCTGTTCATATAGATGGGGTGAAAAAAAAGCTTTTGTCATCGCAAGCGAAGTGGTGATTACTGCCCCACTTAATGCACGTATATGCGAAGAAATAGCTCGTCCCGTTTTTTTCATAATTGCCTCTACTACTGCAATCGTAACAAAGATAAGCGCATATTTTATTCCACTAATTGCATCCATCACGCTTGCAATGCCAAGAGACAAAAAAATTGCCATAAGCGGAGCAGAGAGCTCCTGCCCATAGGCACATAAAAAGTATCCTACTGCAAATGGGTTTATTGTAAAAAACGCACACCGCCCAATCCAAAATGCAAGTGCATCCATACCTGCCCTTCTTCTATTCCATCGACTCATCTTGCCCTCCCTGTTTCCGATTTAGATGCCTATTATAGGCTCCTTATTTGAAAAAGTCTGTCGAACCTTGGAGTGCGAAGAATGGAACTGATAGACAAAAAAATTACAGATTAACACATCCAACTGGAGAAAACTCCTGATTTGTGTCAATCTGTAACTTTATAACGAATCAATATCATAGTAGCGGAAGGGGGATTTGAACCCTCGACACCACGGGTATGAACCGTGTGCTCTAGCCAACTGAGCTATCCCGCCAAACAAGACGATTATCATTATATCCATAAAAAAACAAAATGTCAATACCTAATTTTCGTCTTCTGCTTCAAAAACAATTTCATCTGGATAAGTCAATCCCAGCTTGTCCCTTGCTTCTTTTTCAATATATTCTTTTGACTGTACATATGCCTTATAATCATCAATTTCCTCGGTACGCTGCTCCTCTTCTTTTTGATCCGCTTCCAACTGCGCTAGCTTCTTTTGGCACTCAGCCTCCTGTTGATAAAGATCAACCTTTTTATAAGCCACCACGCTGCATAATACGGATGCAATAAAAAGCGCTCCAATCAAATTTCCTCTTCTTTTTTTTCGTACCTGCTGATTCCATGTCTTCTTGCTCATAAGACTCTCCTCACTGCTTTTTTGGCTTATCCCGACTCACATTTTGTTTTAAGAGAATTTTAACTTTTTTTCCTTGATTTTTCAATAGCTTCCTGAATTTCCGCATTATTTTTTTTATCGGAAGAAACAGATAGCGATTAATGCCTTCCACAATCGGTTTACCAATTGCAAAATGGTACAAAAGCATCCCCAAAAATAAGACAAGCATTCCTGGTATACGAATTTTCCCGTCATTGTAGCGATAAATCATACGAAACACGAGAACTGCCGAGCCCACCCAAAATATGAGATCTTCAAAGGCCACCAAAATCCCTCTGTGAGGGAATAATCTGCGCGCAATTCGAAGGATGTCATAAATAGCAGCAAACGTCATACCCCATACAAAAGAAGCCAGATAAAAGTGCACCTCTGCTGCAATCATCTCACTCATGAATTCCCCTCACTTTTCTGTTATCGAAACATTTTCTTGAAAAACGAATCTTCTCCCATGACCTTTTTGTCTGAATATTGCACACTGTCAAATTTTCCATCCAACTCCACCTCACCCTTTTCCAAGGTAAGACGATTTACATGAATATCTTCTCCGCAAATAGTCAAAAGTCCAAGTTCTGTTTCTAGCAAAATGGCTCTTGCATCAAAAGATACAACATCCAAGACCCCAGTAATACTTCCCTTTTTTCTTCCATCTAATATTAATTTGTGATTTCCTGTTTTTTTGATTTCTTCCAAAAATAGCCCTCCCCATACTTTGACTCTGGTATCATTATATGGGAAGAGCTCCTAATTCATTACAAGAATTTGTAAAGCTCCTTTGCATCATCCTTGCGTACCGTTTCTTGTACATCAAGAACCTCTACCTTTACTTGCTTATTGCCAAATCCGACCTCTATGATATCTCCTGTTTTCACATTTAGGGAAGCCTTTGCGACCTTTCCATTTACAAGAATTCTTCCCGCGTCACAGGCTTCGTTGGCAACGGTTCTACGTTTGATTAACCTTGACACCTTTAAAAATTTGTCCAGCCTCATATCGTTTCTCCTCTCTGGAACTACGAAAGGCTATCCACAACAAAGCGGATAGCCTTTAAGTCGTCAAATGAATGATAAATTAGTTGATAGCGTCTTTTAATGCTTTTCCAGCTTTGAACTTTGGAGCCTTAGAAGCTGCAATCTTCATCGTTTTACCAGTCTGTGGATTTCTTCCCTCTCTGGCTGCTCTTTCCGATACTTCAAATGTACCAAATCCAACTAATTGGATTTTTTCACCCTTCTTTAACTCCTCTGTCACTACGTCAATGAACGCCTTTAAAGCCTTTTCTGAATCCTTTTTGGATAATTCGGTTTTTTCTGCAATCGCTGCAACTAACTCTGCTTTGTTCATGGATTTGACTCCTCCTCTGATTTTTTAGTTTTATGTATCAGAACTTCTTATTCCGATTATTTTATGCGCTTCCATAAATCAATCATCTCGTCTATGGTGAAATCGCTCAAGGCTTGATGTTTGCTAGAAGCAAGACGTTCAACACCTTCAAATCTATTTATAAACTTATTAGTCGCATTTGTCAAGGAATTTTCCGCATTTAGTTGCAAAATTCCAGATAAATTGACAACAGAAAACAGCAAATCCCCATACTCCTCCTCAATCTGCGACAAATCCCCTGTTTCATAGGCTTCCTTAAGTTCATTAAGCTCTTCGTATACCTTACTTTGTGCCGCTTCATAATTTGGAAATGCAAAGCCTGTCTTTGTCGCCGCCCGTTGTACCTTTTGTGCCCGAATGTTGGCTGGCAGTGCCTTTGCGATCCGACGCATACTCTCCGCAGTCGTTGTTTCCTCATGCTCCTGCTTCTTGATTTCGTCCCAGTTTTTTAAAACTGTTTTACTATCCTCTACCTCAAGATTTCCAAAAACATGGGGATGTCTTCGAACCATCTTTTGCGCAACCTCGCTGATAACATCGGACAGCGTAAAATCTTCCCTCTCTTCCGCGATTACCGCATGCATGACTACCTGCAGAAGAACATCTCCAAGCTCCTCTCGCAAATTATCCATGTCCTCATTATCAATGCTCTCAACCGCCTCATAGGCTTCTTCTAACATTGCCTCTCTAAGTGTCTGGTGCGTCTGCTCCCGATCCCACGGGCACCCGTCTGGTGCCCGAAGCTTCCTAATGATTGCAACAAATTCTTCAAATGTATAGCTCCTCATTTTTCATCCTCTCTTCTTATTGCTCCATCTGCCTTGCCAAAAAAACGGCGGCACAAGCAGCTGCTTTTTCTTCTACCTCTCCTAGTTCCTTTTTATTATCTTTTGAAAGAATGGCGACGACACCAATAGAATCTCCCTCACAGATAATTGGCCAAATTACCTGCTTTGCTTCCTTTTCTTCTTCGCGGATTAACTTATAATATTTTTTATTTCCTTCACTTGGAAGAATCGGTTTGCGCTCATTCATGACCTCTTCTAGCTGTGGACTAATTGGCTTCATAAGCAATTCTTTTCTTCCTCCACAAGCCGCAATAATCGCATCCCGATCCGCAATGCATACAATCTGACCCAGCGTTTGAGCCAGTGCATCTGCATACTGTTTTGCAAATTGCCCCATTTCCCCAATGGGAGAATACTTCTTTAATATAATTTCACCTTCTCGATCAGTAAATATCTCAAGAGGATCTCCTTCACGAATCCGCAGTGTTCTTCTAATTTCCTTTGGCACAACAACTCGTCCAAGATCATCGATTCTTCTTACAATGCCTGTCGCCTTCATAATAGTTCCTCCATCTATTGTATTAATGACTCTGGTAATATTGTTTGCCAAATAGAGGAATTTATACATAAAAATTTAATTTCTGCAAATTTAGAACTCGATTCCAGGTCTTGCAGCTTGTCCGCTTTCAAACGGATGCCTCTCACATTGCATATTGGTGATGTAGTCGGCTTTGGAAAGAAAATAAGGGGATGGATTTCTTCCGGTTAATACAAGCTCCACAAAGGGATCAAGCCCCTCGATTAGGCTCTCCAGCTTTTGTCGGTCTAAAAGTCCCTCATTGTAGGGATAGGTGATTTCATCCATTACAATAAAGTCCACCGTTTTCTCCCGGATAAGTGCTATGATTTCATCCAATCTCTCATTATGTAGCTTTGTAACCGCCTCTTTTTGCTCGTTTGTCATTTGAAACAAAAAGCCGTAGTCCTCTTGATTTCGAAGCACCATCACACGAGGCAGGCTTGCAAGCACAGCAATTTCACTTGTATCCCTCCCCTTTAAAAACTGAGAAAACACAATATTTCTTCCCGCGCCCTGTGCACGTATCGTAAGACCAATTGCCGCTGTCGTTTTCCCTTTTCCGGTTCCATGATAAACATGTATCATTTGTATTCTCTCCTCCATTCTTTCTTACTTAATTCCAAAAATCCTCTGTTTTCCATAGGTTAATCCATATCCCTTCCAGTTTTCGCAGGTTTTATTCGCACAGGCTGTGCATAAACTGTTACAAGCTTGTTTTTTCTCTTCTCGCAGCGAGAACAAAAAAACTACGCTTTTCGATGGAAGTAGTGCATAGGCCTCGTTATAGGTAATAAATTTATCCGGTGACACATCAATCAAATCTTTTATCATAGAAAGCGGATACTTATCCCCAGGGAAGACATAATTTCCTGGCCATTGTCCCCATAATCCATGAACAAAGGAATCAAATTGTTCATAAGCGTTCGATAAAAGCTCCATACCTAAGCACTCTGTCATATAGGCTTCTAGGATGAGCCCTTGTTCCTGATAAAAGGCAGACTGCCAATCGACACGCTCACCAAGCGTTATCATACCCACATAGTATTCTCTTTTTTCAAGGCCAAGTACCCTTCTTCTTTGTTCACTCAAAAGAAAGGTACTTGCTGCGGTATGAATGCTACTTGAAAGTGCCTCATAAACCTCAAGAAATACCTCCCTTTGTTCGCCTTCTACATGATATTTCTTGGCAATACGGGCTAGCTCATCTTCTGTTAGGGAGGGTATAAAGGCTGTTTTATGAGAAACCGAATCAAACATGTTTTGTCCCCTTTCTATTTCAAATCCCCTTTTCGTATCGCAAAAAAGAGGCGAAAGACAAATTGTTACTTGAAATAATAAAAAAATAACCTATAATATGATATAGCATGTACCATTTTTCAAAATTTTGCAAGAACCAGAAAGGAAAATTCTGATGTTATATTTAATAAATTTATTTAGCTCCAATTTCACCTCATTTCTAGGCATCCTGGTGGCATTTCTCCTGACCTGCTTTTCGATGCAAAAGTTCTCCAGACTGCTCCCTACGGATAAGGGACGAGAGTTTGCTCACGATGGCGTACTTTCTGCGGGAAAACCAAGAGGGGCGGGCTTTTTGTTCATTCTTGTATTTGTAATTACCGTCTTGATTTTTGGTCAGCTCCGCCGCGAATCTATCATTTATCTAGTCCTGGTGGCTGCTGCTATGATGACCGGCTTTTTGGATGATTGTGCAAAAACTTCTTGGGGGGAATATAAAAAGGGATTTTTGGATCTTTTGATTGCGGTTATGGTAGCCGTCACCTATTTAAATTTTAATTCCAATGAAATTTATATTGCATTTTTACAAACAACCGTGACAATTCCAGTCGTAGTATTTGGACTTTTAATTGTTATCCTGGTCTGGACATCGATTAACGTAACAAACTGTGCCGACGGAGTGGACGGCCTTTCTGGTACCCTGACTATCATAACCTTGATGTCAATTTATGTTATTAACCAACTAACAGGAATGGAATCCTCCTTCACCTATTACATACTGATTTTTTCTGTATGTATCCTTGGCTATTTATGGTACAATGCAACTCCAAGTCACCTGATGATGGGAGATGCCGGTTCTCGTGCGATGGGTCTCTTTATCAGCATTGCCATCCTAAAGACACAGCGCCCGCTTTTGTACTTATTGGTTGCGATTGTATTAATATTAGACGGGGGACTTGGACTTTTAAAAGTATCTCTTCTTCGCTTCCTAAAAATTCGCATCCTAAAAAATACGACCACACCGCTTCATGATCATGTACGAAAGAAACTTGGTTGGTCTGGGCCGCAAACCGTATTTCGCTTTGCTATCCTCCAGATTATCTTTTCGGTGGCCGCTGTATACCTTGTATTATCATAAACAGACCCCCAGATTATGTAACTATACAATATAACAAACGGTGATTGAACGTAGCGAAAGGCGGATGGTTGCACCATCCGCCTTGAATCATTTTAATTCTTATTTGCCAAAAACAGCCTCATAATCCTGCTGGAACTTTTCGATTCCCTGATCCGTCAGTGGATGCTTTGTCATCTGCTCGATTACGCTATATGGAACCGTAGCAATGTCTGCACCTGCTAATGCACAATCAATGACATGAATTGGATTACGAACGCTTGCTGCGATGATTTCGGTAGTAAGACCATGAATCTGGAAGATATCTGCAATCGTCTGAATCAAATCAATACCTGGTGTACTGATGTCATCCAAACGGCCTAAAAATGGAGATACATAGGTTGCGCCCGCTCTTGCTGCTAAAAGAGCCTGGTTTGCAGAGAAAACAAGTGTAACATTGGTTTTGATTCCTTCGCTTGATAGTACCTTTGTTGCCTTTAATCCCTCTACGGTCATCGGGATCTTTACTACCATGTTTGGATGAATCTTTGCAATTTCTCTTCCTTCTTTGATCATGCCTTCCGCATCAACGGTTGTTGCCTTAACTTCTCCGCTGATTGGACCATCTACGATAGAAGCGATTTCAGCGATTACTTCGTTAAAATCTCTGCCTTCCTTCGCAATCAAAGATGGATTGGTTGTTACACCACAAATGACACCCATATCATTTGCTTTTTTAATGTCTTCCACTTTCGCTGTGTCAATAAAAAACTTCATTTTTTTCTCTCCTTTTTTTCTTT
>JASKJZ010000047.1 GCA_030154385.1 Clostridiales bacterium | reverse complement strand
TATGTAAAAATGAGATATAGGAATAAGAAATCCCGCAAAAGTAACCGCTAAAGCAAAAATGAATACCTGCAAAGATACAGTCGAAGGCATATGCTTTTAGGTAGAGAGCGCCTGCATCAATTACTGCTTGGTCATTTGTAAAGAAGGATACCAATACATCTGGAATGAATTGGCAAATGATACAGACAAGCATCCCAAAACCAATGCAGATGATAAGACCGTAGTGAAGTGTTTTCTTTGCACGGTCTTTTTTTTGGGCACCGATACTTTGGGCAGTGATAGCCGATATAGAAGAAAGCAGGGAGGAAGGAACGAGGAATAGAAACGAAATAATTTTTTCCACGATTCCAACACTGGTAGAGTAAATCAGACCTCTGCTGTTGGCAATAATTGTAATAATGATAAAGGATACCTGAATAAAGCCATCCTGAAAAGAAATCGGAAGCCCAACTTTTAGAATTTCTTTAATAAGCATACGATTTGGCAAAAAATCCTGCTTATGAATGGTGAACGAAAAGCTGCGTTTCCGTATGATTACCAAGGCAAATAAAACACTAGCAGCTTGTGATAGGATGGTTCCAAGGGCAGCGCCAGCAGCACCAAGATGGAGTGTCCCAATAAAGAAAAAATCCAGTGCAATGTTTAGCAAGCAGGCAATTCCAACAAAGTACATAGGAGTCTTGGAGTCACCCATTCCACGGAAAATACTGCTGGTCACATTATAGGCAATAATAAAGGGGATGCCTGCAAAGCAAATGGTCAGGTACTGCGTCGCCTCTCTTACCGCCTCTGTTGGAGTCAGCATAATGTTTACTAAAAAGGAGGTGGTTGCTAGCAAAAGGGCGGTTACCAAAAGGGCTAAAACAGAAAATAGGGTTATTGTGTTTGCTATTGTTTTTGCGGCCTGGGCAGGGTCTTTTGCGCCGATGGATCTGCCGATTCGGACGGTAGAGCCCATAGCAAGGCCAATTAAAACGACGGTCACCATATGTGTTACTTGACTTCCAATCGACACTGCAGCTGTTGTACTTGTGCCGTTGTAAAGTCCAATTACAAATAGATCCGCCATGCCGTATAAGGTTTGCATAAAACAGGATAATAGGTAGGGAAGGCTGAATAACACTAGGGTTTTCATAACAGAGCCTTCCGTCAAGTTGTTTTCATTTTTCATATAATCACGAATCCTTTAATCATAATGGCTCAAGTATATCGAAATTTTGGGGAGCTTGTCAAGTTTTTAAAATGAATTGCAACTTCGTCCGGATGATGCTAAAATCAGAGAGAATTGAGAATAGGTATGGATGAGAAGGCAGGAAAAAATGAGACGATATTGTGATATTAACGAGATTTCAGATGGAAATTGTTACAGTGAAAATGACATGGTCAAGCTTTCGTGTAATGGGTGTAATGGAGCAGCTTCTTGCTGTCATGGTATGGGAACGTCCATTATCCTGGATCCTTACGATGTTTATCGTTTGACAAAAGAGCTTTCCTGTACGATGGAACAGCTTCTAGTGGAACAATTGGAGTTAAATGTGGTAGATGGGATGATTCTTCCCAACATGAAAATGGTAGGAAAAGAAGAGGCTTGTTTCTTTCTTGATAAAGCAGGAGCGTGCAGTATTCATGAGAGTCGGCCTGGTTTTTGCCGCATATTTCCATTGGGAAGGTATTATAAAGAGGATGATTTTACCTACATTTTGCAAGCATCTGCGTGTAAAAATCAGCATCCCATCAAAACAAAGGTCGGCAAGTGGATTGATACCAAGGATTGGAAAGAGAACAGAGTCTTTATTCGAAAATGGCACAATCTCTTGCATCAGGTAGAGTATTTAGTGACAAACAAGTTGTCAGAGGAAGAAATCAAGCAGGTAAACTTATTTTTGTTACGGCTCTTTTATTTTCTTCCTTATGACAACGAGCAATCTTTTTATGAACAATTTGACAGCCGCCTAAATCAGGCAAATGAAATCTTACAATAACGACTTATTGCAAGGTACCAACAACTGGAAGTGATTCAAATACTTTATCCCCATGCGGTGATTTGGAAATTTCGTCCGTTAGATCCGTACCTGCAACTTGTCCATTGTGCTGTCCGTTTGTCCATTTTGGCTGATCGGTCACATCGTAAACGACGCCTTTGTAAGCTACATAAGCAGGTTGCCCATTTTGACCATTATAGGTGGCAAGTTCATCAAGTGTAAAGGACTTGCCAGTATCCATGGTGGAAGCTGTAGTTGCAACACTAGAAGCTTTGAAAAGAGATGGAGAAAGAAGATGTAATGCAATTCCTAGAATTAGGAGCAAGGCAATGGAGCGATGCATGACAAACCAAGCACCGGCTCTTTTTTTCTTGTTCGCTGTTGCGTACATCCCTAAAAACACTTGAAGAAGCAAAAGCCCTGCGGCAATTGCACCGGTTGGATTAAAGCCAAAGGTAGAAAACTGTATTGCAAAATGAAGAATTAAGAAAAATGCAGCTGCAAATCCAAAATATTTATGGTTTCGTACAAACACTTTCATGAGTAAATTTAAAAATTTCTTTCCTTGTTCGGTAGAGGAAATTCTTTTTCCCCAATTTTTTTTCACAAATTTTATGACATAATTTAACATAGTACCAACATAGGCTATGATTAGTAACCAGCCAAATAAACCTCCGATTTCATAAAGCATAAGCAGTCCCTCCTTTGTAAGGTATATTTCTATGATGCTATTATAAAGGGAAAAATCAGAAAAATCAATTTAATAAAATTAAAATTTGTACAACTTATATAAACTGTCTATAGAAGTTTGAAGAAAAAGGGTGTAAAGTAAAAAAGGCCGCAGTTGTAGGCTGAAATATTACAAAGGGAAAGGGTGTATACATATGAAAAATTTATTTGATTTATCTGGAAAAGTTGCAGTCGTAACGGGGGCAAGCTCTGGTCTTGGGGAGGATGCTGCGCTTGCTTATGCAAATGCAGGAGCAGATGTTGCGTTACTGGCAAGAAGGGCAGAAAAGCTAGAAAGCGTAAAAAGTGAAATCGAATCAATCGGCAGAAAAGCCATTGCCGTTACCTGTGACGTGACAAAAGAAGAGAGTGTAAGGGTGGCAATGGAGAAGGTTCTTTCTACCTTTGGACAGATTGATATTTTATTAAATAATGCGGGAATTGCAGTACGTGGCGGTGTCGATAGTATGAGCGAAGCAGACTGGGACTTATCCTTTGACACGAACGTAAAGGGTATTTTTTTAGCTTCTAAATATGTGGTTCCTCATATGAAGGAAAGGGGCTATGGAAAAATTGTAAATGTTGCATCAGTAAATGCAATCATTGCAGATAAAAGTGATATTTTTATCCGACATTCCTATAATGCATCGAAGTCTGCTGTTCTTGGCCTTACAAAGGGGATGGCATGCTCGTATGCACAATATGGAATCACCGTGAATGCGATTGGGCCAGCTCTATTCGAGTCGGAAATGACAGCAGATACGTTATTTAAATCGGAGCATTTTCTTCAGGCTTACAATACGATGAATCCATCGGGACGTCCTGGAAATAAAGGGGAATTAAATGGAACCGTTCTATATTTGTCAAGCGATGCCTCAAGCTATGTACAAGGTCAATTCATTGTCGTAGACGGCGGCGGAGCCCTTGTGTAAAAAACACCAAATATTTTTTTAGAAGAACACCTGCATTGTGAAATTTGCGATGCAGGTGTTTTTTTGCAAAAAAGATTTGTAATTGCGGTAAAAATGTGTATAATTAAAACATTAATGTGCTAAATAAGTAAAGGTTGGAGGAGAGACAAATGGAACAAATGATTCATGCAATTGTGTTAATCCTATATCTTGGCGTTATGCTGGGAGTGGGCATTTATTTTTATCGAAAGAACAAGAGTCAGACCGATTATTATCTTGGGGGGAGAAATCTTAATTTCTGGGTGACCTCCATGAGTGCACAGGCTTCTGATATGAGTGGCTGGCTGTTGATGGGACTTCCAGGAACCGCATTTTTATTAACGAAAAACAATGGACTTGCAGAGGCGGTTTGGACAGCAGTTGGTCTTTTAGTTGGAACGTATCTAAATTGGCTTTTACTCGCAAAAAAGCTACGAAATTATTCCGAGAAGGCAAGTGATTCGATTACAATTCCGACCTTTTTAGAGAATCGTTTTCGGGATAAGAGTCACTTGATTCGCATGATATCCGCAATTTTTATCATTTTGTTTTTCCTGATTTATACTGCGGCACAGTTTTCAGCAGGTGCCAAGCTTTTCAATGCAGTCTTTGGCATTAATTATCAGCTTGCCTTGCTTTTTGGAGCGCTTGTCATCATTTCTTATACCTTTATGGGAGGGTTTATGGCAGTTTGCTGGACGGATTTGATACAGGGTATTTTGATGTTTTTTGCAATTGTAATTTTGCCAGTCATAGCGATGCTTCGGCTTGGTGGTGCGGCACAATCATTTGATTTGGCAGGAACGCTTGCGGAGGGCGTAAGTAGCCTGGGCTTTCAGGAATGGACAGGAATTGGAAGGGGCTATGGATTTCTTACGATTATATCCATCGCAGCATGGGGACTTGGATATTTTGGACAGCCTCACATTCTTGCAAGATTTATGGGAATTCAAAGTGCAGATCACATAAAGCCAGCTAGAAGGGTCGCGATGACTTGGGTTACCATAAGCCTTACCGCGGCTGTTTTTCTAGGAGTAATTGGAAAAGCTTATATGTCTACGATTGTATCAGCAGATGCGCTGGCGGCGATGGATGGAGAACGTATTTTTATTTATTTAACCCAAAATCTTTTAAAGGGACCTTTGGCAGCTATTTTGGCAGGAGTATTCCTTACGGCAATTTTAGCGGCGATTATGAGTACCGCTGACTCGCAGCTTTTGATTACCTCCTCGGCGGTCTCCGAGGATATTGGAAAAAAATTGTTCCCGCATATGAGCGAAAAGACCGCAATGCGACTCAGTCGTTATAGTGTCCTTGTGATTGCCTTGATTGCAATTTTTTTAGCAAGAAATCCAGAGAGCTCCGTATTTGATTTGGTAGCTTATGCATGGGCTGGTTTTGGAGCAGCATTTGGGCCTGCTATCCTGCTTTCTTTGTACTGGAAGCGGATGAATTGGCAGGGGGCGCTTGCTGGTATTGTATCTGGTGGAGTCATGGTCTTTGTTTGGCGAAACTTTATAAAAAGCTATTTGAATTTGTATGAGCTGTTGCCAGCCTTTATTTTCTCTGCGATTTGTATTGTTGTGGTAAGCTTATTGACAAAGGAACCAGAGCAAGAGATTGTAAAAGAGTTCGATGCTTACCTAAAATTAAAATAGTGATCGGGTGGTATTGTGCTTAATTCCATATTTATCACGATATTCCAAAAGCGTGTAGCCAGTTTGTCGCTTAAAATGAGAACCTAGGTGACTTTGAGAAGAAAAATTTAAGTAAGTCGCGATTTCAATAAACGAGTAGTCCGAATAAGTCAAAAGATTCTTCACAAGGTTGATTTTTTCTTGCATAATAAAGGAACCGATGGTCATACCCTCTTCTTTTTTAAATAAACCGGATAAATAATTTGGATTGAGATTCATATATAGAGCAATGTCGGAAAGTGATATTTTTTCATGAAGATGAGAAAATATTAGTTCCTTGCATTGCTCTATTTTTCTGCTCTGGCTTGTTGCAGTATCTTTTGACTGCTTTTGCTTTTTTAAATCGTGCACCATCTTTGCATATTGATATTCTGCTTGCCTTGCCAATGAAGTAGCGGCTTCCCCCGTTTTCGCTGCCTCAATCTGATTAATATAGCTGTCACTAAGCGAAAAGGAGACCTCTGGCAGAACACCGCCTTCGATTGCAGCACGGCTTGCCAGAGTTATCAAGACTATGCCTAAATTTTTAAGATTACGAATCGGGTCTTTTGCAAGAATACCAAGGGTACCTACATAATCCTCTGCCCAGCTTTTTTCAAGCTGTAACAAATCGCCATTACGGATACTGGAGAATTCTCGCACCTCTTGGTCGTATGGATTGTGTTGTTTTCCATATTCATGTGTTTGAAAGAGACGACTTGAAAATTCCTTCTGTATGGTGATGTGGGTGAAGGGAGAAAGGCAATTTTCCGTGATGACAGTGTCCGCTTTTACGATGCTATCATGAAATAGGTTATACAGCAAAAGGATAGAATCTATAAGATCCGTAAGTTCTAAAAGAGGAACCTCGTGTAGCCATTCGGAAGGAAACGTGATACCAGAGAGTTCATGATTAAAAGAAACAGAACGTTCAAAGCGAACGGGACCGATGACATATATGTTTTCATTTGCTGCAATCGCAGCATAAGCAATGGTTTGATTGATGGAAAGAATCAGAGGAAGTCCTTGATTTGGTATGGACAATAAGCTTCCAATCACATTGATATTTGATATGAGGGGATCATAAAAAGTAGGACGGGCGCAGTAGTAGGAAAGAATCTGTTTTTGTTGGTCATACGCGCGCACATAGGTATGCAGTCTTCTGGAAATGTACTCGGAAAGATAAGAAATATTCATAAAGGCCTCCTTTTTATTCGGTACAATGAGGTTGGGGGTGATAGGTATTTTACCCTGATATGCTATTATACTGAATATTATAATAAAATTCTTTGCATTATGATATATTATTTTGGTAGCTGGCAGTAAAATGTTGAAAAAAGCGATAAATCATGAAATCTGATTTCATGAATGAAAAAGGAGAAGCGTATGAAGAAGCAAGAATTGTTATTTGGAAGTGCCTATTATCTTGAATATATGCCATATGACCGATTAAAAAAGGATATTGCAATGATGAAGGCAGCCAGGATGAATGTTGCCCGCATTGCAGAATCTACCTGGAGCACAATGGAACCGACCGAAGGAGTTTTTGATTTTTCATATATTGACCCTGTACTGGATGCCTTGGAAGAGGAAAATATGATGGCGATTATTGGCACGCCGACTTATGCCGTGCCAGCTTGGTTGGTTGCAAAAGATCCAACCGTACTTGCAGAAACCAAGCAGGGGACAGAAGCGTATGGACGTCGCCAAAACATGGATATCACCAATGAGACGTATCGGTATCATGCAAAGCTAGCGATTGAAGCATTGATTTCTCATACAGCAAAAAGAGCCTGTGTTATAGGCTTTCAAATCGATAATGAGACGAAGCATTACGGGGTCTATGGGGAAAGGATACAAGAGAGCTTTCGTGCTTATTTAAAAGAAAAATACCAAACCTGCGAGGCACTAAATAAGGCGTATGGACTGTCATACTGGAGCAACTCAATTCATCGATGGGAGGACTTCCCGGATATGAAAGGCTGCATTAATGGAGGGCTTTCCAGTGAATTTGAAAAATTTCAGCGAAGCATTGCTGCCCAGTTTTTATTCTGGCAGGCCGATCTTGTAAGAAAGTATAAGCGCGAGGATCAATTTATTACGCATAATTTTGATTTTGAATGGCGTAAATTTGGAGCAGACATTGCACAAGATGGGCATTCCTATGGGGTACAGCCAGATATCGATCATGCGGAGGCAGCCAAGTGCCTTACGCTTTCAGGAACAGATATTTATCATCCGACCCAGGACGATTTAACAGGAGCAGAAATTGCATTTTGCGGGGATGAAATCCGAAGTCTTAAACAGGATAATTACCTGGTGGTAGAAACGCAGGCGCAGGCCTTTAAATATTGGACACCATATAAAGGACAGCTTCGCTTGCAAGCCTTTAGCCACTTAGCAAGTGGAGCACTTGGCGTGATGTATTGGAATTGGCATTCGATTCATAATGGTTTTGAGACCTATTGGAAGGGCGTGCTAAGTCATGATCTTGATACCAATCCAACCTATGAAGAGGCAGTGACCATCGGCACTGATTTTGCGAACCTTTCAATGGATACACTTGCCATCAAAAAAGAAAATAAGATTGCAATCGTTGTAGATAATCATACACTCACCTCCTATAAATGGTTCCCGATTGACCGGGAGCTAAGCTACAACGATGTGGTTCGTTGGATGTATGATGCTTTGTATGAAATGAATCTTGAGTGTGATATTGTACATGCCGATGAGCTAAAGACCGAAAACTATGACATGTTGATTACGCCAGCACTTTATAGTGTGAGTGAGGAACTGGTGCAGAAATTAAATGCTTTTGTAAAAAGAGGCGGTGTACTGATTAGCTCGTTTAAATCCTTTGTAGCAGACCGTAACCTAAGTGTTTTTCATGATAAGCAGCCACATGGTATGACGGAATGTTTTGGTATGAGCTACAATCAATTTGTAGAACCGGGAAGAACAACACTACAAGGAAAAGCAGTTCGCTACTTTGCTGAGCTTCTAAAAACAAAAGAGGCAACCGCTCTTTTTCAATATGAGCATAAGTACTGGGGAGAATATGCGGGAATAACAGAGCATGCGTATGGGAAGGGGATGGCTTACTATATTGGTGGATATGTAGAGAAAGAAACCTTAAAGGAAATCTATCAAAGAGCATGTGAGGCAGCAGGGATTAAAGTGGTGCACGATGCCGTATGGCCTGTGATTGTACGTAGTGGTAAAAATGCAGCAGGTAAAGATGTCCACTACATTTTGCACTACAGTGAAAAGGCAGGAAGTTTTAGCTCTCCGTATAAGAGCGCGGTCGATTTGCTCAGTAAAAAGCAATACAAGCAAGGGGAGATAATTCCTTTAAGGGATTGGGAAGTTGTAATTTTAGAAGAAATGTAAATCATGTGTTTCAAGAAAGAAAAGAGGGAAAAAATGATACAAAATCCTATTTTACCTGGATTTAATCCAGATCCTTGTATCTGTCGAAAGGGAGAAGACTATTATCTGGCGGTATCTAGCTTTGAGTGGTTTCCTGGGATACCGATTTACCATTCAAAGGATTTGAATAATTGGGAGCTTTATACCCATGTACTCACAAACGACGAGGTGGTCGATTTAAAAAAGTTACCGTCAGCGAAGGGGATTTGGGCGCCTTGTCTTACCTATTGTGAGGCGGAAGATTTGTTTTATGTGGTGTATGGAGTCATGAATTCCATGAATGCCCGATATTTTGATGTTGATAATTATGTGATTCATGCAAAGGATATAAAGGGGCCTTGGAGTGAGCCAGTTTATCTTCACTCTTCGGGCTTTGATGCTTCTTTGTTTCATGATGAGGACGGGCGTAAATGGGTTGTGTCCTTGGAATGGGAGACCAGAGAAGGATACGAAAAACCAGGTGCCATCTGTCTGGTTGAGTATGATGCCGTAAAAAAAGAGATTGTTGGTTACCCCAAACGTATTTGGAGGGGCGGAACGGATCGGGGCTGCATTGAGGCACCCCACCTTACCAAACGGAACGGCTATTATTATATCATGTGCGCTGAGGGCGGAACGGGTTATAATCACTGTGTGACAATGGGGCGGGCAACCAAGGTGGAAGGACCCTATGAAGGTGATCCGAAAAATCCAATTGTAACCTCAGCTCCAGGCGAGTCAAACGAACGCCATGACCCAGATCACTTGAAACCCAGGTATTATAATTCCAATTCTCTCCTTCAAAAGTCAGGCCATGGAAGCTATGTAGAAACACCAGGCGGTGAAGTGTACCTGGTGCATCTAACGGCGCGTCCTTTTGTGCCAGAGCTTCGTTGCACTCTTGGTAGAGAAACTGCAATTCAGAAAATGAAGTGGAGTGAGGATGGATGGCTTTCGATGGCAGATGGCAGTAATTTAGCAAAGCTTGAAGTAGAAGAAAGCAAGCTTATTAGGGTCAATTTGCCAGGTATTCCTGATTTTGATGATTTTGATTCTAGGACTTTGGGAAGTTTTTATTATGCACCACGCATTCTGCCGGAGCACTTCGCGGATGTGAAGGCAAGACCAGGATATGTTAGAATACGAGGACAGGAGTCAAGGACTTCCCTTAACAAGGTGAGTATTCTAGCAAGAAAGCTAACCTCTGTTTATGCACAAATAACAACAAAAATGGAGTTTATGCCAGAGGCTTATCAGCATAGTGCAGGGTTAATCCTATACTATGATAATATGAATTATATCAATCTGCGAAAGTATTACAGTGAGACGTTAGGCCAAAGTGCGTTGTCGATTACGCATCTGGAAAACGGGGAAAAGACAGAGCTTTTAGATTCCAGAATACCAATTGAAGATGTACCAATTTATCTCCGTCTAGTTTTAGCAGGAAGAAATGCTTATTTTTTGTGGAGCTATGACGGGCTTTCGTATAGACGAATTGGACGAATCTTCGATACGACAAAATTTTCAGACGAATACTGCAAATACGGCGAATTTACGGGAACAATGGTAGGTCTTACCTGTGCAGATCGTGTAAAGCATAAGCACTACGCTGATTTTGATTTTTTTGAGTACAAAGCAGATTTGAAGATTGGGCAGTCGATGGATTGCTGGCAGTAAGGTATTATTCGGATATTAGCTTTTGATCGAGAAGGAATTGCTTTGCCACAACATCTGGTTCCATCTGTTCTTCATCTACCTTATAATTCAAAGCAATCATGGTATCATCATTCAGAACGTCTCCCAGTTCTTCTAGAATTGGAACAATTTCAGGATATTTTTGGCTCAATCACAAATTTTGTGGGATAACGGGTTTCTGACATAAGTATTCCTGCTGATATCAAACAGTTTAAGGAAGAAGTATTCATCATCACGATATC
>JASKJZ010000046.1 GCA_030154385.1 Clostridiales bacterium | reverse complement strand
CCGAAACCGTCTCTTTCACATTATCGTAGATTTTCTCCGCCAGAGGCTGATTCGAAAGATCGTATAGATTTCCCGCTTTATTATAGGCTCCAATGTTGTTGGAATGCAATGCGAACACATCCGGTGCATCATCTCCAGTCAGTCTTGTCTGAAGAATCGTCTCATATTGGTCAGAGCTTGGCATTTCGAGATTTACCGTTACTTTAATGTTCTTCTCCTCTAACATTTTACTTTCAAACTGTTTGCAATACCCTTCCCATTGCTCCATATATTGTGGTAAACTCACCATAACATTAAGCTCTGCTTCTTGAGGTGCCTCCTTGGAAGCTCCAGTCTCCTTCGCTTCTGTTCCCGATTCTGTTGCATTCGTTGCCGTATCTTTCGTTTCTTTACCTCCACATGCCACCATTGAAAAAGTCATTACGCCAACAAGTGCAAGGGCTACTAGTTTTTTTAGTTTCATACTAATTCCTCCCATAAGTTTTTGATAATCCAATCATAGCAGAGGATGGTACGGATTACATTTTCCAAAATTATCGCAAATCATTGTCTATTTTTAAACTGTTTCTCATTTCACCTGGTGTGATTCCATGGTATTTTTTAAAATTTTTGTAAAAATGAGCGATGTCAACATAGCCCACTAATAAGCCTACTTCTTTAATTGGTGCCTGATATTCTTCGATAAGTTCTTTTGCCTTTTCCATACGTAGCTTTAATAGATAATCCGAAAATCCAATCTTTCGATCCATTTTAAATACCTTACTTAGATATTCTTTACTAATATAAAAATAATCAGCGGTTTCCTCCAAAGTAATACCTTCCATATAGTGTTCCTCAAGAAACCTTACAATTGCATCGGTATCAACACGTTTCTTTTTCTTTACTTGATCCTCGACATATTGAACCGTCTTGATATATCGTTTTGTAAAAAATTCAAGCATTTGATGAAGTTTGCTTTCTCGGCTAAACACATATCCATTATTAAGATCATCTAATACTTCTTTTCTTTGATATCCTCTCTGTACAATATAATTTTGCAGCACCGAAAACAGCTCATAATATATCCCAATCTGAATGGATAACGAAGGATTTCCCCCTTCACTCCTTATGATAAGCTCCTCTAATTTCTCCAGGGAAGATTTCACATTATTTTTTTTTCGAATTTGCAGCTGTATCTCTAGTTCCTTAAATATCTTCTTACATTCCTTCTGTAGGTGTTCTGGTATAAACTCTGCCCGCACATCACTTTGTAGCTGCGCTTTATTCTTTCTAATTTCATCAATACAACTGCTTAGCTGCTTGTTCAGATCTTCTGGCTTAATTGGCTTTAGCAGATAATCAACGACCCCAAGTTTCAACGCTTTATGCACATATTCATAGTCATCATATCCGCTGATTACAATTGCTGGGGATAAGATGTTCTCTCTGCGCATCAAACCAATCAGATCCAGCCCATTAATTCTTGGCATTCTTACGTCTGTTATTACAATATCTGGTAAAACATTCTTAACCAAAATCCAACCTGTTTCGCCATCAGCAGCCTCACCCACGACTTCCATGCCCAGCTTTTCCCACTCACCTAATGACCTTATCACATCTCTTGTCCAAGGCTCATCATCAATTATAACTACTGTATACATCTGCTACCTCTCCGTTTCAAAAATTTTTCTTAAAAGAATAGAAATTTCTGTTCCCCGATAACGCGTGCTTTCAATCGAAAGCCCGTACTTGTCAGAATTACTACTCAGTCGTATCCTTGTGTGTACATTACTAAGCCCGATATGTGAATTCAGTTTTAATGAATTCTCCGCATCTCTTTGTAAGGTACCTCTTATTTCTTTCAATCGTTCGGATGTAAAGCCTAGCCCATTATCCGTCACTCGCACAAAAAGATCATTTTCCTTCGTAAACATGCTTTCCACTAAAATCTTACTGTCTCCTGTTATTTCCGAAAACCCATACTCAAATGTATTTTCCGCTAATGGTTGCAAAATAAGTTTTGGTACAAGACACTTTAGCGTTTCTTCCTGTAATTGCAATACAAGTTGTATTCTGCCGCCAAATCGTTCATTTTGTATCATGACATAGCTCTTTAGATATGCGACCTCCTCGCTAAGAGGCACCATTTCTTTTAAAAAGTTCAGGGAGTATCTCATAATATCACTTAATGCAACGGTGATCCGATAAATTTCAGGTGCATTATGCTTTAGTGCCATCCCCCCAATGACTTGTAGTGTATTGTACATAAAATGCGGATTGATTTGTGCCTGTAATGCACGTAACTGAGCACTTCTCTTTTCGATTTTTGCTTTATATTCTTGTTCAATCAGTTCTCGATTTCGCGTTATCATGATATCAAAGCTTTTCTGCAACACACCGATTTCATCTGTTCTTTCTCGTATCTGACTATCCTTATAATTATTTAACTCCAATTTTTGCATCTCAAATGATAGCTGCTGAATGGGTTTACTAAGCACTGCCGAAAACACAATCGCACAAATGATGCTTGCTATTCCAGCAATCATAGCAACGCAAACACCTATAAAAAGAGTTGGTAACAGTGCATCCGATATCGTTTTTTCTGGAACAGCTACTAGCAGTTGTATTTTCCCGTTTCTGACCGTCCGATAAAACCAAAATTGTTCCTCATATATAATTTCTTTTTGACTACTTGCCCCCAATAGCCCTCTCACTTTTTCTACTGTCGTTTCATCCGTTTTCCAATTAGATCCATAATCTGCTTCGATAAGATTGTTTTGATCATTTAAAATCAGTATACTTTCTTCTGGTACACTTTTAATATCACTTAATATTTTCTGTATTTCATATGGTCTTAGGTGTATGACCATGAGTGCAATCAGCTCATTATCTTCAAATCTATGGATTCCATGCACTTCGAGAATCTCATCTCCATTTTGGATATACACCAAATTCGTTTGTAAAGAATCATCCCGTTCCAGCCAAAAATCAAGTCGATCCTTCGTTTTCTCCATCGTTGCACCATCTCTTTGCGCTATTAGCACTTCATCCTTTGATAAGCTATACAATTCAATTGAATTGATGGTATTATCCATACTAATTACAGAATTCATGGCAGATATCAGGGTCCAGCGTTCCGAGTATCCTAATTCCCTGTCGGTATTACACCATGTTAAAATATCATTTCTGACATCTTTATCCACCTCAAATCCATAAATCTGATTCATGGCATCCTGTAATTCTAAATTTAGCCGATCCTGCAACCATCCGCTTGATACCCTGTGATTATAGATTAGTTGATCCTTGACCGTCCGATGTGTAATTCCAAGCGCTACCGATGTAATAAGTGTGATTGGAATCACTGTAAAAAAAAGCATATATGAAATCAATTTTTTCCGAATTGATAAATTTTTTAACCATCTCATAAGAATACCTCCTCCCTTGATTATAGCATTATTTTTGCTGTTTTTTTGAAAACATAATTGTCATATTTTAAACTTTTTATTGTCAATAATTAAAGAGGTGAAATCCAATGAATTTCACCTCTTCCCATTTTTTTGATATTCTCTTGGCGCGACTCCCATGAACAAGCGAAACTGCTTTGAAAAATAGCTTTGGTTCTCAAATCCGCATCGCTCACAAACATCCACAATCGAAGTGCTCGATGATAAAAGTAAATTGGCTGCCTCCATTATTCTTTTTCGCAGCAGATATTTTATTGGCGTATCCTTAATAACCGTCGCAAAGGTCCTCTGACATTCACGCAAACATATCCCCGCAGAATTTGCAATGTCCGCAGCGGTAATCTGCTCCATATAGTGTTTGTCTATCCATTGTAACATGCACTTTAGTCGTTGCTCCCGCATGGTCTCTACTCTGATTAAGGATTCCTTTGGATATCCATTCAATTGCATTACGGTTTTTGACAAAGCATCCCGCACAGTAAATTCATAACCGTACGTTTCCGTTTCGCAGGCATAATAAGCTGTATCAAAGAAAGAAACCAAAGTTAGCCGATCGACGTCACTTAGATGAAATATCCAAAACGGGGCTCCTCCGTTTACAAAGGGCTTAATATATTTTTCCTCGAACACGCTTTCCTTATAACCCGATATAATAAATGGATCAAATACAATAGAGCGATAGCGGCAAGGCATATCGGTATTGCAAATAATCCCATGTAAAACATCCGAATTCACAAAATACCCCTCCCCTGCTTGCAAAATATAGGAAGAATCTGAAAACATGACCTGTACAATCCCCTCCTCGAGAATAAACATTTCAAATTCATTGTGCCAATGAGGCAATATCTTCCCTCCAATAAATTGCTGAACCTCCCCAACATACGCATTGCAGGGAAAACCTTCTCTTCCTCTTTTTACAATTTCTTTTCCTTCGTCATTTAAAGGAATCGTGTTCACTGTTGAGAGCATATTAAAATCTCCTTTTGAGCAAATCCTTTTGGCTAAATCTTTTTAAACTAAATATCCGCAAAATCCTGTCGCAATAATTATAGTATATGTCGTATATAGAAAAGACACAACCATTTCTATTCGCTATTATTATAATATATGGATTCTATATTTCATAAAAATTATAGCAAGATAAACAAGTCAATGCCTGGAAAGGAAAAATCAAATGATACCCGATTTGAAAACGATAAATCAGAGAGAAACTACATTGCTTTCAAAAATAATCGCCACAATATCCAATATATTTCTTCCGATTATGAATGTATTATGTGCCGCTGGAATCATGAAAAGCGTTCTGTTACTCCTAGTTACTGCTTCGATTCTCTCAGATACAAGTGACACATACCTCATTTTAAAGGCAATATCGGATAGCACCTTTTACTTTCTTCCAGTACTATTAGCATTTACCTCTGCAAAAGCTTTTAAAGCCAATCCATTTTATTGCGCTGTAATATCACTCATTCTCCTATATCCGTCTCTGACAGAGGCTTTTCAAGGCAGCAGTACCTTGCATTTTTTTAATCTTCCAATAAAAGCCGTACCCTATCAATCAAGTATTCTACCGATTATTATGGCTAGCGCACTACTATCCATTTGTGAACATTTTTTAGAGAACATACTGCCAGATGTTTTAAAAATCTGCTGATTCCAATCCTTTGCATTTTCGTCGTAAGTGTAATTACACTTTTTATATTGGGACCAATGGGTGCAATAATTGGAGATGCGATAGCCACTGGCTATGCCACTCTCTATTCCTTTTCTTCTGTGGCAGCAGGTTTCCTGCTTGGAGCCTTGATTCAACCTATGGTTATTCTAGGTTTTCAATGGGGGCTGATTCTTGTCGCAATCAATAACATTGGAGTCGTCGGGCAGGATAGTATCCTCCCTATCATGGCTCCAGCCGTATTTGCACAAGCAGGTGCAGCTTTTGCCGTCATGCTAAAAGAAAAAGATAAAACCCTTCGGGCATTATATGCTCCAGCCATCGTTTCTGCCTTCTTTGGGATAACTGAGCCTGTTTTATTCAACATTAATCTTCCCAGGAAGAAACCGTTTCTGTTTGGATGTATTGGCGGTGCACTTGGTGGATTATTGGCAGGTCTATCAAAAACCATAACGGCCGTCTTTGTTTTCCCTAGCCTTATCACGTTACCAATTTATTATGGGGAACATTTTACGCTTTATTTAATAGGCTCTCTCATAGGTTTTCTTATTGGTTTCTTTCTTACGCTTCAATTTGCTGCCTGGCCGTCCTTCGACACCCAGCTATCCAAGGTGGAAGACTAACTGACAAACACACCTTCACGTTTAAACATTCTATCAAAGGAGATTATTATGGAGTATACACATATCGTTTTTGATTTAGATGGAACACTGATTGATACCGAAGCTGCTATCTTAAAAACCTGGCAATATACCTTAAAACCCTATAATCTTTCGTATTCTTTGGAATCACTTCAAACTGTTCTTGGCATTTCAAACTATGATGCATGCAAACGGCTTGAAGCTCCTGTTGATGATAGTTTTGAACGCAACTGGATTCAAAATTACAGCAAATTTTCAGACGAGGCTGCCTTCTTCCCAGGGATCGAGAATATGCTCTATTGTATCAAAAAAAGTAGGCTTAACCTTGGTATTGTCACTTCTAGAAAACGTACAGAATACGAACGATACTTTAAACAATTTAAGCTAGAGAAACTATTTTCTCAGATCGTCTGCTCCGATTACACAAGTAAGCATAAACCAAGTCCCGAACCACTTCTCTATTATATTAAAAAAAGCCAAGCGGATCCTGCTTCCTGTATGTACATCGGTGATATGGTATCCGATGTTGAATGTGCAAATGCCGCTGGCTTTTCTTCTGGACTTGTGACCTGGAATCACTCTTCCATTATAAATTGTGATGCAGATTATATCTTTTCGAAACCTGCTGATCTATTAAAAATATTAGGGATACCAAATTAAATTTATCAATAAAAAAGAATTATTACAAGCGCCCGGAAAATATCAAGATATGTTTAATTTCTCCATTAGATAATCTGATAGATTTTCAACAGCAATTGTTACTTGTTCCATACTCCTTTTCTTTATGCACGAAAAAAAGCCCCAAGCATAAACAATGCTTAGGGTAATTCTCTCCGCGGTTCCACCTAAATTCAGATATAGTATCTGCACTTTATCAATACGGATTACACTTGTAATCTTATATCGAATTCCTTTTAACGGTAGAATACTCCGTCGGTAGCTACTTGATTCACACCAACCATTCCCTCTCTGTAATCAAAATCACATGTACTATTTCTTTTCCTTGCATTTTAAATATTTGCTACATTCTAACACCGATTAAGGATAGTAGCAAGCCTTTTTATAATAATGTATCATCATTCAATATTTCCATAACCGTATTCATACTAAGCTTTCTGGCGCCGATATAATGTGCCAATGCTATACACCCAAAAATCATACCCGCAAATATAGTGAATGGTATGATCGGCACATGCTGCAAAAATTCCATTGGGTTAATATAGCTTGCTCTCGTTGCAAATACTACGAAAATAATTGTCAACGGAATAGTATACACAATCGGTCTTCCACCAACAATTAACGCCTCCTTACACAGAATTTTCCTCATCCCTTTTGGCGAAAGCCCGATTGAAAGATAACGCGCAAATTCTCTCTTTCTTTGGTATATATATCCTAGCGTATTGGAAAATACATTTGCTAATCCTATGATTGCTAAAAGACCACACAATCCCCCTACTATTAATGTATAACCTGCTTTTATTTCTTGATTCATCCATTCTTTGTCTACCCGATTTTCTATAATATAGCTTTTACCCTGCAGTAACTGCTCCACCTTTGTCTGAGTAATTGGGATATCCTCTTCTTTTTTCGTTTGAATATTGATATATGTATCCATTGCATCAATATTCATAGTAGCCAATAACCCCTGCCATGTACTGGAAGACATCACTTGAACCAATGCATAATTTGAATATTCTTCTCTTAGCACAGGCAATTTATCAGTAAACGCTATAATTGGTACTTTTACCGCCTCGTAGCCTTCCTCTGTTTTTTGATATAGTGAAAGTACCATGCCCTCTTGTTCCTTTATATAGGGAATGTATTTTTTATAGCGAAAATTACTATTCTGACTATCCCAAATGCGGTTTATTGTAACCATTCCCATCCGATTTTCACAATGCTCAATTCCCAAATCTTCACAATAGTCTTGAAAACTGATATCATCCAATACCACAATGGGAACCTTCACTTGGTATTGATGCTCCTTTGCAACTACGTCTGAACCAGCAACTGCACCGATTCCACCAAGTCCTTGTAAAGCATCTCCAAGCATATCCTTTGTAAGATACGTCTCCAGCGTTGCCTTCTGATATATCTTGCAACTAGCCACCTGCGTCCTTACGGAGAAATCCATTACGTTCTCAACTTCAATAATGGATTGATCTTTTACTGTAACCATGATGTCCCAGGCATTTTTGTATCGTTCGAAATAAGTATACTTTGTGCTTATTCCAGAAAGAGTGATAAAACAAAGGAACATACTAAAGGAAAAAAAAGAAAGTGTTAGTGACCATGTCGCACTACGAAGAGACTCTCTCCTAACATATAAAGATTTCCTTGCCAATTCCCCCTCGATGCCAAAGAACAACGAAATAAGTCGAAAGTGTTTCATCGTTTGAAAGGGCTTTCCATCCTCCTTTCCCTTAATAATCTGCAATGGGCTCATCTTCCTCAATCGTCTAGCTGGTAACCATGCGGAATATAACACCGTACCTACAGAAGCCAGCAGGGTAACTAGAAATAATCCAACATGATACATAAACACTACATGTTCTCCTCGATATCTACCTGCTATTCCATTTGCAAATTCAATCACTACCATACATAATACGACCCCGCCTCCAATTCCAAGAAAAATAGGCAGTAAGCATAATACGAGTGCTTCTTGTAATAAGCAGCCTCTGATTTGTCTTGGAGTAGCACCGATGCTTTGTAATATTCCCAATTGATGGAGCCTAGAATGCAGGGATACCAAAAAAGCATTTCGTATAATCAAAATTAACGCACTGCAAGCAACTGCCATTACAAGCACATAAAAAGCAAGCAGCATCGGGGGATGTTCCTTATCTGGTGAAAAAATAAAATATTCTGATAAAAGTACGTCATGATACAGGACTTCAGAGGTCTCTTTCTCGATTCGTTTTGCAATCGCTGACATATCTTGATATATCGTTCTCTTATTATAAAAGTAAACGAATGTCTCTTCCCCATGCTCCGTTTCTACTCTTTTTACATCTTTTACGTTGGCAAAGCTCTGAATGAAAGTGTTCTCTTCCTCCGAAACGCTTCCTGTAAATTTTGCTTGCCAGTCACCTTCCTTTTTTATTATCTGCCTGATATCATCCATCCATATATTATAAAAAACACTGGTAATAAGCGACAAGAACATAGCTGAAATAAGTGCCGCGACCATAATAGAGATGCTTGTAGCCTTATTATTTTTTATATAACTGACCGAATATTCTTTCCACATGCAAATTACCTCCTTCTATTCTCATCGGAAATAATTTTACCATCTTCTAAGTGAATGATTCGATCAGCTTCTAAGGCTATCGATTCATCATGGGTAATCATGATTATCGTTTGTCCTAGATTTTGATTGGATAGTTTAAGCAGCTCAATAATCTCTCTCGAATTCTTATGATCAAGATTTCCCGTTGGCTCATCCGCTAATAGTAATGCTGGTCGATATAACAGCGATCGTGCAATCGCCGTTCTTTGCTGTTGCCCTCCAGATAGCTGACCTGGCATAGCCTTTAATTTATCTTGTATCCCTAAGGATGCAGAAATCTGGTTAAAAAACGCTTGATCCGGCTTTCTTTTATCTAAAAGCATCGGCATCATAATATTACGCTCCACCGTAAGCGTAGGAATCAGATTATAAAATTGGTAGATCAATCCAACCTTTCTTCTTCGAAATATGGCCGCTTCCGTTTGGTTGAGCGTTGATAAGTCGATATTTTCCACCAATACTTTACCCTCCGATGGCTGTTCCACTCCACCTAGCAGGTGTAAAAGAGTTGATTTCCCTGAGCCAGAAGCTCCCACAATTGCTACAAACTCTCCTTTTTTAACACTCAAATTCACAGAATTCAAGGCCACTACTTGGCTCTCGTTAGCGCCATAAACCTTTTTAAGTCCTTCACATTTTACAAGTTCCATGTTATACCCCTTCACGATAGTTTTCTTTGATTAGAGAATTCTATCATAGAAAAGTGACATCTTAGTGACAATAAAAGCGAACGACAAAACAGGCTCCCTTTAATGGCAGATTTTTTGCCTCCACACACCCATTTTGCATAAAAATCAGGGAGCGCGCTAACGAAAGTCCTATCCCAATCCCCCCTTCTTTCGCTCTGCTCCCTCGGTAAAATCGTTCGAAAACACGGGTAATGTCCTGCTTTGTAAACCCTTCCCCATCATCCCATATTATGATCTGAGTATAGAGAGGATTTTTCAAATACTCGATTGTAACCTGACTTTCTGCGTATTCCATACAATTTTTTATTATATTGGAAAAGGCTTCTATAGACCACTCCATATCTCCCATATAGGAAACTATTCCTGTATTCTCCAGCTTAATGTTGCAATTTTTTACTGCCGATACCTCCTCTAAGCTCTCTACTGCTATTTGCAGCATCGAATATACATCAACCGCTTTCTTTTCGAGGTTCAAGACCCCCGCATCTATTTTAGAAAGCAACAATAAAGCCTCTTCCAATTTAGTAAGTCGTACGATTTGCTTTTGAAGCGGGTTCACTTCCTCCTTCCAGCGCTCTTTTAATAACTGCGTCATAAGAGACATGGATGTAAGAGGCGTTTTCATCTGATGGGCAATGTTTGCCAGATTCTTTGCATAATTTTCTTTTACAGCAACCGCATCCTCTCTGGTTTTGTATAGGGTAGACACGGTTTTATAAATTTCATCCTGTAATCCCGAGAAGATATCTTCTTTTGGTGCTAGGATACGAACCTCCTTTCCCATATTCAGCTGCTCTAGATATCTTGTTAGCTCCTCAATCCTCTCTCTTTCCCTCATTTTTCTCCAATGGATGAAAAATGCAACCAAACCTAGGAGTATAGATATGACAAGCATTACAAACGGAACAAGCGTAACAATATAACCCTTTACAAAATCCTGTGCTTTGTATCCATAGGAAGAAAGATACGTATCCTTATCCGTTTGCGAATTATGATAAATATCTTGAGTATCCTTAATCAGATGCATAATATTTTGCTCTTTCTCTGGATATTGGTTAATTAAAAGCTGCGTTAGATTCGACAAG
>JASKJZ010000045.1 GCA_030154385.1 Clostridiales bacterium | reverse complement strand
CAGCCAAAGTAAGAATGACAACAAGGATCCTAAGGTAATAGCAAAACTTGTGATCGAAGGAAGATATTCCACTCCATATACACCAGATGGTGTGTATGCAGATCTAAGAATTATGGCAGCAAATCGGAAGCGACTAACTAGGGAACTTACCCAGATTAAAAACAGATTTGCCAGATGGTTTGCCATATACTTTCCTGAATATAAAGATGTATTCGGGGATTATGAATCACAAAGCAGTATGCTGCTTCTAAAGAAAGCGTGTACACCTGAAGCAATCGTGGAACTCGGAGCCGAGAATATAAATCAAATCTGGCGTGACGCAAAACTGCGTGCTGTTGGAATGAAAAGGGCAACGACCCTGTGTGAGACAGCAAAGCGGAGCATCGGCTTAAAGAAAGGATCTTCGGCCGCTGAGTACGAAATGAAACTACTGCTTGAGGATTATGCGTACAAAATGGCACAGCTTGAATCCGTTATGAATGAGATAGAAAGTTTGTGTAAAAAGATACCCGAAAGCGAGCATATGCTTGCCATCAAAGGTATAGGACTGATTACGGTTGCCGGATTTCTGGCTGAGATCGGTGATGCGAGGCGTTTCGAATCACCAAAACAGATACAAAAGCTGGCAGGACTTTCATTAAGGGAAAATAGTTCTGGAAAGCATAAAGGGCAGACGACCATAAGCAAACGAGGTCGAAGTAAGCTGCGAGCTGTACTGTTCAATGCTGCAATTCCACTGATATCAAAGAACCCAGAGTTCCATGCCCTGCATGAATATTATACTACCAGAGCGAATAATCCACTGAAAAAGAAGCAATCCGTGATCGCCATCAGCTGTAAGCTGATACGAATCTTCTATGCTATTTTGACCAAAGGTGTGTCGTATGATGCACAAAAGATGATGTCTGATATACACAGACAGCCAGCGATAGGATAAGAAGAAAACTGAAGAATTCAGGAAGACGTCCACCAGCAGGTGCTGAATGAAACAGAAAAAGAAACAAAACATAGAGAGCCGAAGTCAGATTTTTCACCATCAGAGCAGAGACTCAGCGAAGGAGCATCATGACGCCCCTTTATGGATAAGCAGAACGAAGGAATTCAGGACCCTGAGGTATAGGTGATCCCGTATGACATGGGAGGTTAGGCTGCCGTAAGGATTTGGGGATAAGGAAAGGCCGATCATAGCAGAATAAGACGACGTCTTATTAAGTGAACCCCAAACATCCATATATCCATGATTTAAGGCCATGGGGAATGACATTGACGAAGAAAGCTATTCTATAAAAAATGAAAAAGTAAGAAAAAGCGAGTTAACAAGAGAAAAACTAAGATAATTATGGGAGGCTTGTAATATGGCTTTTATAAGAAAACGTGGTAAAAAATACAGTGTTGTATATAAGGTGCGAGATGAGGATGGATCTATTCATCAGAAATCAGAAAGTTTCAGTTCCCATAATGAAGCCAATACTCGAAAGAAGGAAATTGAGTATAAAATGGCCACAGGAAAATTCGAGGTTCAGAAGTGTGCAAAATTAGAGGAACTGTTACAAGAATATATTAAGATATATGGTCGAGATAAATGGGGTGTATCTACGTATGATGGGAATATTTCTATTATTAACAATTACATTATTCCAACCATTGGAGAGACAGATCTGAAGAAAATAAATACACATTTTTTAGAGAAGTATTATCAACAGTTGTTAAGTATGCCGGCGGTAAAAGGTTTCAGGAATAAAGATGGTAGTAAAACAATATCGACCTCTACAGTGAATGAGATTCATAAAATTCTTAGAAGTTGTTTCAGACAGGGTAAGAAATGGAATATGATGGAGAAGAATCCTGCGGAAGATGCAACTGTTCCCAAACATAAGAAAGCAAAAAGAGAGATATGGACAGCTGATATGCTGATGCAAGCAATAAATGCGTGTAATCATAAATGGCTGCAAGTTGCTTTTCATCTTAGTTTCACAGCAACCCTTCGTTTAGGAGAATTGCTTGGATTGACATGGGACTGTGTGGATATAACAGAGGAAGCGATTAATGAGAATCGTGCATATATCAATGTAAATAAGCAGGTGGAACGTGTATCAAAAAAAGCAGTGGAAGAACTTAACTCGAAAGAAGTTATATTGATATTTCCTTCCATAAAAAAAGATAATAAAACCGTTCGTGTGCTAAAAACACCTAAGACAGAAAGCAGTATTCGAAGAGTTTATATACCAAAATCGGTTGCATTGTGTCTGGTGGAACTGAAAAAAGAACAGGATGAAGTGAAGGAAGCACTTGGATCCGAATATCAAGATTACAATTTGGTTATGGCTACGACATTTGGATTTCCTATTGGTGACAGCAATCTAAGAGATAAGATGCAGCAGATTATTGACGAACAAGGTCTTCCTGATGTAGTATTTCACAGCATTCGACATACCAGTGTTACTTATAAGCTGAAATTAAGTGGTGGAGATATTAAAGCGGTTCAGGGAGATTCTGGTCATGCACAGGCTAATATGGTAACAGAAGTTTATGGTCATATCATAGATGAAGACCGTAGAAAGAATGCAGAACTTATGGAAAATGCATTTTATAGCGGAGAAGATATGAATCCAGATATAAAAGGTCATGATAAGAAAGAGAATACGGTGGCAATACCAGATGGAGTGGATCCAGAGCTACTGATGAAAGTATTAGCGAATCCGGATATGGCTGCTCTTCTTACGTCATTAGCAAGACGATGAACACCAAATAATATAGAAGAAATAAGTTATAAAATATGCAAAAATAGCATTAAAATGAACGTGTTTCTTCTATATTAATAGAGTAAAGAAATAATCATATTTGTTAATGCAATAAAAATTGCTAATACAGATATAAACGCGAGGTAGAATCAGTATGTATCAGCCAATGATGGTCAAAAAAATATCGACATTCGACTTCATACACGTTATAATGTAATAAATATCTAATAAGAATATAGACAGTCAGTACTGCATAACTATCGAGAATGATGGTCATAGCTATGAAATCCAAGGAACTCAATGGTTGAACCCTACGGGTGGAAAAAGCACCTAATTGACACCCCGATGAGGTTTTCCAGGCGGATAATCTATTTTCTTATTTTGACAAGGAATTACAAGGAATGCAGTAAATACGATGCTTTCCTTTATATAAAGTTCCTAAGGTTGACTGCACTTTACAGCACCAAAGTGTTCTCCTAAGGGCAAGTCGCCAGTTCGACTCTGGCTGGAAACGTTGCTGAAAATCATCTTTGATTTTCAGCTTTTTTATTCATATTGTATCGAACCATTTTTTATGGTAATATTAAAGGTAATGATGGTCTAAATAGGAGGAAAATAGAATGATAGATATAAAATTTCTAAGGGAAAATCCTGAAATTGTAAAACAGAATATTAAGAATAAATTTCAGGATCAAAAGCTCCCTCTTGTGGATGAGGTAATAGCACTTGATGCAGAAAGTCGTAAAACACAGCAAGAAGCAGACTCCCTAAGAGCGAACCGCAAATCCTTATCCAAGCAAATCGGTGCACTGATGGCACAAGGAAAAAAAGAAGAAGCAGAAGCAATAAAAAATCAAGTAAATCAAGAAGCAGACCGTTTGTCTGTTCTAGAGGGAAAAGAAAACGAGCTGCAAGAAAAAGTAAAGAATATCATGATGATAATACCAAATATCATAGATCCTAGTGTTCCGATTGGAAAAGATGATAGTGAGAATGTTGAGGTTCAAAAGTATGGGGAGCCAGTTGTACCTAACTTTGAAATTCCATATCACACAGAGATTATGGAAAAGTTTGATGGAATTGACTTGGATAGCGCAAGAAAAGTAGCGGGAAATGGTTTTTATTATCTAATGGGAGACGTTGCCCGTCTGCATTCCGCAATTATATCCTATGCAAGAGATTTTATGATTGATCGTGGATTTACTTATTGTATTCCTCCTTTTATGATTCGAAGCGATGTTGTAACTGGAGTTATGAGTTTTTCTGAAATGGAAGCGATGATGTATAAAATCGAAGGGGAAGATTTATTCCTGATTGGGACAAGTGAACATTCCATGATTGGAAAGTTTATTGATACTATTATTCCAGAAGAAAAGCTTCCACAGACCTTAACAAGCTATTCTCCATGTTTTCGTAAGGAAAAGGGAGCACATGGTTTAGAAGAAAGAGGGGTATATCGTATCCATCAATTCGAAAAACAGGAAATGATTGTGGTGTGCAATCCGGAAGATAGCATGAAATGGTTTGATAAATTGTGGCAGAACACAGTCGATTTATTCCGTACCTTGGATATCCCAGTTCGTACACTGGAATGCTGTTCGGGTGATTTGGCTGATCTTAAAGTTAAGTCAATTGACGTAGAGGCGTGGTCTCCAAGACAGAAAAAATATTTTGAGGTTGGAAGCTGTTCTAATCTGGGGGATGCACAAGCAAGGAGACTGAAAATTAGAGTAACTGGTAAAAATGGAAAATACTTTGCACATACGCTTAATAATACAGTGGTCGCACCACCTAGAATGCTAATTGCATTTTTAGAGAATAATTTGAATGAAGATGGTACGATAAATATTCCAGAAGCATTAAGGCCATATATGGGTGGAAAAGAAAAAATTCAATAATAATTTTGGTATAATGAGGAGTTCTGGCTGCTGTCAGAGCTCTTTTTTATTGTATTACGTTACAATTCTACTATAAATTATTTGTGATATAGGGTGAAATGTGATATGATTAAATGAGTACAAACATGCCTATAGGGGGTAATTCAGATGAAAAAAGATAATAATATACTGTATTTTGGTATGTTTTTTGCAGCGTCTATTTTAGCTGAAATCTATTGTATTATAAATAGTATTAATATAATTGGTGTTAGTATCGTTGTCGTGATTGCAACCTATTTATTGCTGGATGCAATACAAACAGAACGAGTCAAAGAAAGGGAATATTGGAAGACATACTTAGAAACGCGTGTGGATGAAATAGAAAAGGTAGAAAAAGCATTATATATGCAATCAAAGAAAACAGCAGAGCTTGTAGAATTGCAGTTAGAAGGTATCCGAAGAGAGCAAAAAGAGAATGTTAGCACTATGATTGAGAATCAAAATAAAGTCGCAAAAGTGGTGGTAAAGTACATTCGTGACGATATGAAAAAAACATCTGCCATTCATAAAGCAGGATCTGAAAAAATAGTCTCTGTATTACATCAAGGTACCGATAAATTATTGGAACAGATGGAAAAGTCCTCCTTTGATGATAAGGATCTCTTGAATACAATAGACGCAAGTTTCACTACTCTAGTTGATAAAATGGAGGGAAGACTTCGAGAAATTGAAAAGGAATGTGTCCGTATTGAACAATTAACGGATATGATTCATGTAGATATGAGAAATCCAATGATGCATGCGCAGCCATCGGTAATTCCTATCTCCTATACAAATGTAGAAACGCAAAATACAGGACAGCCATCCTCTTTTGAATTGGATACCCCTAAAAAAACAGATACAAAATTGGATGATGAAAAAGAAGAACCTGTGTTGCAGACAATAGAGGAAGAGCAAGAATTGCTTTCCAAGGAAGAATTTCAAAAAGAAAAAGAGATTCCAATAGAAGCAGAACCAGTTATTGAGGAAGAACCGGTTGTTGCAGCAGTAAACAAAGCGTCAACAGAGGCAAATGAGCCAAGTAATCAATTAAGTGCAGATGAAATTGCGGCTTTATTTGCAGCTGCTGAACAGGAGACAAAGGAAAGTGAAGAAATTGAAAGCAGTGAACCAGAAATAGAAGTAAAGGAAGAGGCCGATGATCCGAATCGTCAACTGAGTGCAGATGAAATTGCAGCGATGTTTGCTGCGGTCAATAATGACGTGGCAGAACAAGAGGAAAAGGAGCCTGTTAGCATGTCTTCAGCAGTTCCTACCACTTCGGAGGATTCGAATAAGCAGCTTAGTCCAGAAGAAATTGCTACCTTATTTGCCTCTATGGGCTAAATGAAAGGAAGATGTAACGGAGGCTAAACAATGAACTACATTGTGATGGATTTGGAATGGAACCAAGGGTCACATCAAGATGAAATAAAAAAACAAATTCCATTCGAGATCATTGAAATAGGGGCAGTGAAACTAAATGAAAAAAGAGAGCGAGTAGATCAGTTTCACCGCGTAATAAAGCCTGCGATCTACTTAGAGCTGTTTCCTATTACACAAGATTTGGTTCCTATTGCAAAAGAAGAACTTGAGCAGGGAGGCACTTTTTTAGAAGTTATACGTGATTTTTTTGTATGGTGTGGGCCTGAGTATCAATTCTGTACGTGGGGAAATATGGACTTAGTGGAGCTGCAGCGAAATATGGAATTTTATGGTGTAAATGATATTCTTACAAAGGCATTTTTTTATTATGATGTCCAGAAAATATTTTCACTTCAAACAGAGGGAAAAAAGAATCAGAAGACACTCGAATATGCAGTACAGTATTTTGATTTCAATGAAAAAATGGAGTTTCATCGTGCTATTTTCGATGCAGAATATACGGCGATGATTTTTCAACGATTGGATATGAATCTTATCAACCGATATTTTTCCATTGATTATTATAATAATCCCAAGGGGCGAGAGGATGAAATATTCGTCCATTATGGAAACTACACCAAATTGATTTCCAAAGAATATGCATGTAAGGAGGATATTTTTGAAGATCAATTCATGAAGTATATTCCTTGCGTGGATTGTGGAAAACTAGCGGAACGTAAAATAGATTGGTTCAGTAATAATGCAAAAAACTATTATGCACTGGCTAAGTGTAAGGAACATGGTTTTTTGAAGGGAAGAATACAAATAAATAAGGCAAGAAACGGAAAGCGTTTTGCTGTTCGTATTATCAGTCATGTGACCAAAGAGGGAGCCAAAACACTAAAAAATTATCACGATGAAATTGTAATTAAAAAATCAGAAAATTAAAAGCCAAATGCGAGTATGCATTTGGCTTTTTTGCTTAGAAGCGTAAATCGTATTTGTGACTTCTGCGATGTTTTTTTCTTTTAAAATAAAAATACAACCAAATAAAGAACAGAAGTAAAGCCACAATTGCTATAATGATAAAAGGTTTTAGATTGAGTCGATTCGAGGAGGTTACCTCCTTATTATCCACGACCTTTGTGTTCTTTGTAATCACAAGATTGGAAGATGGCGTCTTATCAAAAATAATGTCCGTGGAACCGACTGTTTTTCCAGCATATTGATAGGAAATATTTCCGATGATATTTTCTCCAGAGGAAAGCTTCAAGTTATCTTGAAAGGTAATACTTTGTTTTGCATCATCAAAGGAGGCATCATTTGGCAGTACCACACAGTTGTTTGTTCCAGTTTTTAAGGGAGATTGTGCCGAATCAAAAAAAGGGCTATAGGTTGTAAATAAGGGTGATTCTTCCGTTGTAAGAGACTCCTTATTGAGTTCGTATTCTTTATAATTTTCAAAACCAAAATTAAAGAGAGCAGTAGTATCGGTATATTCATTCTCTTTTGAGGCAGCTCCATTTGCACGCATTACAACGCAAACCAGTTCGATTCCATCCTTCTTAGCAAAGGTTACCAATGTAGAACCAGCTTTTGTAGTATATCCTGTTTTTCCTCCAATACAATATTCATATTCATACTGTGGGTATTTGTAGCCGTTCAGCATTTGATGATGATTGAGGAAGGCATTGGGGTTCTCGTGCTTATTGGTTGGAGGAATCGTGTAGTTTTTCGTAGAAGTAATCGTGCGAAAAGTGGAATACTGCATAGCAGCGCGACTGATTAAGGCCATATCATATGCACTGGTATAGTGTTCATCGTTATGAAGTCCATTTGCATTTTCAAAATGGGTGTTTAAGCAACCAAGTTCCTTTGCTCTTGCATTCATCATGTCAGCAAATTCTGGAATAGATCCTCCAATATGCTCAGCTACACCACTTGCTACTTCATTAGCAGAGGCAAGCATAATCGCATACAAGCACTGCTCCATGGTTAATTTTTCACCTACGTCAATTCCAATATGGCTGCTACCAGGTTCAATACCAAAAATTGCATCATGTGAAAATGTAACAATTTCGCCCATCGAACAGTTTTCAATTGCAAGGAGTGTTGTCATTATTTTGGTAATACTAGCGGGATATTCTTCCTTATGACTGTTTTTTTCATACAAAATAAGACCGGTCGATATATCCATCAAAATGGCAGAATCTGCATCTACAGAGGGACCCTTTGGCCAGAATTTTAAATCTTTATCACTAAGTTTAGCTTCTTCTTGGGTAGAGGATTGATCTGTTGTGGCAATGTCAGGAACGGTGTCCTTTTCTGATGCCAAAGCACTGTTTGAGGCAGTTCCAAGGAGAATCAGACAAAGGAGCAAATAGATGGATAGAGAACGCTTAAATTTCATATGATAGTTGGTCTTCCTTTCTGTTAGCTTATTTCTATTATAGTGTATTTGAGAACGTGTCGCAAGCGAAATCCAGTAAAGAAAAGGGAAAGAAAACAAGCTGCTTTCTTTCCCCCTAAGGACATCGTATTTTATTTCGTGTTAGGATGCATGCATACGTTTGATTACTTTCAGCCTGGTAAATTCCTCTCGTTCCTTCTCTTCCAAAGCATTTTGGATATCCGTTACCAAGGTTTTATAACGTGGTATCGTGATATTTTGAAGAGCATTTGCACGTTTTTGTGTCTTTTTGATACTGGAAGCAAGACGGTACGCAGAAGTCTCAATCATGGATAAGCGTATGGTCAGTTCCTTTACTCGGTTGAATTTAGCACATGCTTCATCAAGTGATATACGGGTGCCATAGAACGAATACATTGGCTTTTTTTCTTTTTCTTTATATTTTACCAAAGGAATTTCGGTTCCCATGACACTTCGTACTTTGATATCAATTGAGTTCTCAATGGGCATGACCTTTGAGAGCTGTTGTACATTATAGATACCCATTTCGATATTTGCATTTTGCAGAGCATGGTATGCCGCTGTAAATGTTGTATCGATTTCTGACTGAATACTAGAAGCCTCATTGATTAGTTCCATGAGTTCGCGGATCAGTATGTTTCTCTTTTTATCCATAAGGTCAAAGCCCTGTCTGGCAAGCGCGAGAGAATTCTTGGCTAAAATTAAATTACCCTTTGTGGGGAATGTATTCGGATCCATTCACTCACCTCCTGTCTAGTTGTTATCAGGGGTTTCCAAGGTCTCAGTTTCTGGAGACTTATAATACTTTGATAAAATTTTAGTATCGACACGGTCTAATTCCTCTTTTGGAAGGATGGATAAAAGCTCCCAACCCTTATCAAGTGTCAGATAAATCGGACGATCTTCATTTTTTCCCTGAGATACGAATTGCTCTTCAAAGGCAAGACCAAACTGTAAATATTTCTTATCCAGAACTGAAAGTTCATCCTCACCAATTACACTGGCAAGCGCTCTTGCATCTCCTACATGTGCATAGGAGGAAAAAAGCTGATTTGCTAAGTCTTGATGGTCTTCCCTGGTATAACCGGCACCAATACCATCTTTCATCAGACGGGATAGGGATGGCAGTACATTGATAGGAGGATAAACCGTTTTTTGGTGAAGTGAACGCTCAAGAACAATCTGTCCCTCTGTAATATATCCAGTCAAGTCAGGGATTGGATGTGTAATATCATCATTTGGCATGGTTAAAATAGGTATCTGCGTTACAGAACCAGGTTTTCCGTGTACGATACCAGCTCTTTCATAAAGAGCTGCAAATTCACTGTATAGATAGCCAGGATAACCTTTACGGCTGGGAATTTCACCTTTCGAGGAGGAAACCTCACGCATTGCTTCTGCAAAGGAGGTCATATCGGTTAGGATAACCAAAATATGCATTCCCTTTTCATAGGCCAAATATTCAGCGCAGGTAAGGGCAACCTTTGGTGTAATCAGACGCTCAACAACTGGGTCATTTGCCAGATTTAAAAACATGGTAACGTGAGAGCTGGCGCCACTTTCTTCAAAGGTGTGGCGAAAAAACTCTGCAACGTCATGCTTAACACCCATAGCAGCAAAAACGATACCAAATTCTTCATCGCTGCCTTCCCCTAGAGATGCCTGTTTTACAATCTGAGCGGCCAGCTGATCATGGGGAAGTCCATTACCAGAGAAAATAGGGAGCTTTTGTCCGCGAATCAGCGTAGTCAGACAGTCAATTGCAGAGATACCAGTTTTAATATAGTTTCTTGGATATTCTCTGGATACTGGATTAAGAGGCTGGCCATTCACATTTAATTTTACTTCTGGAACAATGTTTCCGAGCCCATCAATAGGCTGCCCAAGCCCGTTGAAGGTTCGACCTAGAACTTCCGTTGAAAGACCGATCTCCATTGGATGACCGGTAAGCTTGGTATGTGTATTTTTTAAAGACATATTATCGGTACCACCAAATACCTCAATGATGGCTTTGTCTTCATAGACTTCAACGATACGTCCTAATTTCTTGGTGCTTTTATCGACTGTAAATTCGACGATTTCTTCATAAGAAGCATTTTGTACACCTTCAAGGGCAATCAAAGGGCCGTTTATTTCGCTAAGTCCTAAATATTCGATTGACATAGTAATATTCCTCCCTTACGCGTTGATTGCAATGAGACGGTCATAAAATTCGTCAATCATTTGCTTATAATCATCAAATTTTTCAAGTTCATCGTTTGCCACATCGTACTTAATTGAAACCAATTTATCAAAGATGGTATTTTCTCGAATCAAAGACATGGGCATATTCATGGCTACCAACTTTTTGCTTTTATTATAGAGATAGAGAATAACTTCCATCATTCGATATTGTTTTTCCATCGGAACATAGGTATCTTCCTTGTGAAATGCGTTTTGCTGCAGAAAACCAAGACGAATGATACGAGAAATTTCAAGAACCAGCTTTTGATCGTCAGGCAGTACATCACTACCAATCAATTTTACGATT
>JASKJZ010000044.1 GCA_030154385.1 Clostridiales bacterium | reverse complement strand
AGAGCAAGCTGGCTGTAGCATGGCGGTAAGGAAAGGCGAAGCCTCGCGGACAGATTGCGAACAGAGAGAGCAAGCTGGCTGTAGCATGGCGGTAAGGAAAGGCGAAGCCTCGCGGACAGATTGCGAACAGAGAGAGCAAGCTGGCTGTAGCATGGCGGCAAGAAAGTTACATATGGTTTTGGTTATAATAGAAGAGGAGCATAGTATAAATGGAACACGAAAAGGATAAATATTTTATTGTAAAGAGAAGAGCACTTCCTGAGGTCTTAGTTAAGGTAGTTGATGCGAATCGTTTACTGGATTCCGAAAAGGCAATGACAGTGCAAGAAGCTACCGAAGTGGTTGGTATCAGCCGAAGTTCCTATTACAAATATAAAGATGATATCCTTCCATTTACTGAAAATGCAAAAGGAAAAACCATTACCTTTATGATGCAGATGGAGGATGAGCCTGGCAATCTATCCATGGTACTAAATGAAGTAGCAAAAAGTGGAGCGAATGTGCTGACGATAAATCAGAGCATTCCAATCAATGGAATTGCCCCGCTGACGATTAGTGTCGAAATTCATCCTTCCACAGTGGATGTCATGACGATGGTTGACGCAATTGAGTCACTAGATGGCATACGTTCTCTGAAAATCATATCAAGGGAATAGAAAATCAGATACAAAGCAGCAGGACATGGAGGATATGATATCATGATTTATATAAGTGTGTTAGGTTATGGCACGGTTGGATCCGGTGTGGTCGAGGTACTTAGTAAAAATAAAGACAGCATCACAAAGCGTGCCGGACAGGAAATAGAAGTAAAATATGTACTGGATTTACGGGATTTTATTGGGGATCCCATACAGGATAAAATTGTACATGACTATAAAACCATTGTAGATGATCCAGAAGTAAATATTATTGTCGAAACAATGGGTGGTGTAAACCCAGCCTATGAATTTGTGAAGGAAGCACTTCAAAAAGGAAAAAGCGTTTGTACCTCCAATAAAGAGCTCGTAGCAAAGCATGGGGCAGAATTACTCGAAATTGCAAAAGGCAATCAAGTGAATTTCTTGTTTGAAGCCAGCGTAGGTGGTGGTATTCCGATTATTCGCCCTCTTAATCAATCCTTAACTGCAGATGAGATACAAGAAATTACCGGAATCTTAAATGGAACCACTAATTACATCTTGACTAAAATGAGTTATGAAGGATGTAAGTATGACGATGCCCTAAAAGAAGCCCAGCAAAAGGGTTATGCGGAGAGAAATCCTGAGGCGGATGTGGAAGGCTATGATGCATGTCGAAAAATAGCGATTTTGACATCCCTTGCTTACGGAATGCAGGTAGATCATGAGGATATCTATACCGAAGGTATTACCAAAATTACCGATACGGACATTGCATATGCAAAATCAATAGGAGCTGCAATCAAGATATTTGGAACCAGTCGAAAGGTTGGAGATAAGGTATTTGCTATGATTGCACCTATGATGATTAAATCTGATAATCCACTCTTTAGTGTGAATGATGTATTTAATGCGATTTTTGTAAAAGGAAATCTTTTGGGAAATGTCATGTTTTACGGTGCAGGCGCTGGAAAGCTGCCAACTGCAAGTGCAGTGGTATCGGATGTAGTCGATGCAACCAAACATCTTGGCACCAATATTATGACAATTTGGAGCAGTAAAAAACTAGAGCTTGCGGATATTAATGATATGGAACAGAGATTTTTTGTTCGTGTTCCAGCAGATGAGGCAGCTAAGGCCAAGGAACTGTTTGGAGATATCGAGGAAATAAAAGCAAATGTGTCGGGAGACTACGGATTTATAACCGAAACAATGACCGAGCGAAGCTATAAAGAAAAAGCAAGACAGCTTAACGTAAGAAATATGATTCGGGTAGGCTTTAATAGGTAAGGAGAACGAGGATGAAGTATGTAGTTGTATTAGGAGATGGAATGGCCGATGAACCAATTGCTGCTCTAGGTGGAAATACTCCGCTTTCGTATGCGAATACCCCTACGATGGATGCACTTGCAAAGCAATCTGAAATTGGGTTAGCGCATACCATTCCAGAGGGAATGAGCCCTGGAAGCGATACGGCAAATCTTGCGGTGCTAGGTTATAATCCTAAAAAATATTATACAGGGCGTTCTCCATTAGAGGCGCTTAGTATAGGTGTTCCAATGAAGGAGACAGATATTGCATTACGGTGCAATATTGTTACGTTGTCAGAAGATGACTTGCCCTATGAAGAAAAAACAATACTTGACCATAGTGCGAGTGAGATTTCGACCGAAGAAGCGGCTGTTTTACTAGAAGTGGTAAAACAAGAAATGCAAAGTGAAATCTATCAGTTTTACCTTGGAACCAGCTATCGCCATTTGACAATTTGGGAGAATGGAGAGGTTATTTCACTTACGCCTCCGCATGATATTTTAACACAAAGAATTGGAGCCTATCTTCCAAAGGATGAGATGCTATGCTCCATGATGAAAAAGAGCTATGGTATATTAAATGATCATCCAATCAATTTAGAACGTGCAAAAAGAGGACTTAACAAGGCAAATTCCATCTGGTTTTGGGGCGCAGGTACAAAGCCATCTCTTGATTCATTTGAAGAAAAAACAGGAAAGCTTGGTGCTATGATATCCGCGGTTGATTTGCTAAAGGGAATTGCAGTTGGCGCTGGTATGAAAAATATTACCGTTCCTGGTGCAGATGGAACTCTTCATACAAACTATGAGGGAAAAGCACTTGCTGCAGTAAAAGCGCTTTCGGAAGATGGATTTGATTTTGTCTACCTTCATGTAGAAGCACCAGACGAGATGGGGCATCAAGGAAGTGTAGAAAGAAAGATTCAAGCGATAGAAGCACTGGACAATCGGGTGATACGGATTGTGAAAGAGAAAATGGAGGAAACTGGATTATCCTATCGGATGCTTGTATTACCAGATCACCCAACACCAGTCGCGCTGCGTACGCATACGTCCAATCCGGTTCCTTATCTTTTGTATGATAGTACCATGCAAATTGAAAGAAATTGGAACTATAACGAGAAAGAGGCTGCCGAAAGCGGAAACTATTTAGAGGAAGGCTATCGGCTAATTGATAAATTTTTAAATTAGGAGGCAATATATGCTAATCGTCAAAAAGTTCGGCGGTACATCGGTGGCAGATAAAGAAAGAATCTTTAATGTGGCTAAGCGATGTATTGAAGATTATGAAAAAGGAAATCAAATCGTAGTGGTTTTATCCGCGATGGGAAAAATGACGGATGTTTTGTTAGAGCAGGCAAGGGATATCAATCCCAACGCGTCCAAACGCGAATTGGATATGCTTTTGACAACGGGAGAGCAAACCTCAGTGGCCCTAATGGCAATGGCGATGGACTCTCTAGGAGTTCCGGCAGTATCCCTGAATGCTTTTCAAGTTACAATGAATACGACGGAGACCTATGGAAATGCAAGATTGAAACGAATTGATACGGATCGCATCAAACATGAGATTTCCAATAAAAAAATAGTCATTGTGACAGGGTTCCAGGGAATCAATAAATACGATGATTATACGACGCTTGGCAGAGGTGGTTCTGATACAACTGCTGTCGCTCTTGCGGCAGCATTACGCGCAGATGCTTGCGAAATCTACACAGACGTAGACGGCGTTTATACGGCGGATCCAAGAATCGTAAAAAATGCGTCTAAGCTTGACGAAATTACGTATGATGAAATGCTTGAATTAGCATCACTGGGAGCAGGTGTGCTTCACAATCGCTCCGTTGAAATGGCAAAAAAATATGGCGTACAGTTGGTGGTACGTTCCAGTCTAAATCGTACAGAAGGAACCGTTGTTAAGGAGGTAGTAAAAATGGAAAAAATGCTGGTGAGTGGAGTTGCTTGTGATAAAAATACAGCACGTGTAGCAGTAACAGAATTAGAAGATCGTCCAGGAGTTGCATTTAAATTATTTAATCATTTGGCAAATCATGGAATCAACGTAGATATTATTTTGCAGTCCGTTGGAAGAAATGGTACAAAAGATATCAGCTTTACAGTTGCAGAGGATGTGGTAGATGAGGCAGTTGAAATTATTGAAAGACATCGTACGGGAAGCTTAAAATGTTCAGCCGTTGAGGTAGAGAAGAATGTTGCAAAGGTTTCGGTAGTAGGTGCAGGCATGATGACCAATGCTGGAGTCGCTGCAAAAATGTTTGAAGCATTGTATGATGCGAATGTCAACATCAAACAAATTTCGACCTCTGAAATCCGAGTAACGGTATTGATTGATGAAAAATATGTAGACACAGCCATGAATGCCGTGCATGAAGCCTTCGCACTTGGAACAAATCAATAGGGATTTTTGTCGAGGCTGCTGCTAGCAGCCTCGTTTTCTGTCGTACGAAAAGTGGTCTTCTTTTCCTTTTTTTGAATATATTTTATAGTGACAAAAAGATTAAGATACAAATTCGAAAAAAGAGAGGAGTCATACAGATGACAGACAAAGTATTTGATAACAACCAGGTGAGCATAGCAGGAACGGTAATCAGTGATTTTACGTTTAGTCATGAAGTGTTTGGAGAAGGGTTCTATGTTTTAGAAGTGGAAGTAAAGAGGCTTAGCGATTCTTCGGATATAATTCCGCTTATGATTTCAGAACGGCTTATGGACATCACAAGAGACTATCGGGGTTCTTACATTGAAATTTTAGGGCAGTTCCGCTCCTACAACAAGCATGAGGAAGATAAAAACAAACTGGTTCTTTCTGTTTTTGTACGAGAAGTTAGGTTATGTGAGGAAGGTTATGAGAGCCAGAAGCCAAACTTTATTTTCTTAGATGGTTACATATGCAAACCACCTGTGTATCGAAAAACACCACTTGGAAGGGAAATTGCAGATATTTTGCTGGCTGTCAATCGTCCTTATGGTAAATCCGATTATATTCCTTGCATTTCTTGGGGACGCAATGCAAGATTTGCAGAAAAATTTGTGGTTGGCGGGCACGTTCATGTCTGGGGCAGGATACAAAGCAGGGAATATCAAAAGCGAGTTTCAGACGCAGAAATTGATCGCAGGATTGCATACGAGGTTTCGGTTAGCAAATTGGAGTATTTAGAGGATTGATGTGATTGGAAAATGGTATTGGATTTTTTGTGATAAAGGTGCTATACTAGATACAGTATTTTCCAGAGGATTGGAAAATGAGGAGGTAGCTATGAGTAAAGAAGTTCATGCTTTTTATGGCAATGGTCTTGGAAAAACATCTGCCGCAATTGGTCAGTGTATCAAAGAAGCCAGTATGGGGCATCAAGTGATTGTGATTCAGTTCCTAAAAGGGAAAGATATAGATGAACTTAACTTTCTTTCTAAGATGGAACCGCAGATAAAGCTCTTCCGTTTTGAAAAGGAAAACGAATGCTTTTCTAACTTATCAAAAGAAGTGCAAGAAGAGGAAAAACGAAATATCCGAAATGGTTTCAATTTTGCGAAGAAGGTAGTAGAAACAGGAGAATGTGATTTATTGGTTTTAGATGAAGTTCTTGGTCTCGTGGACTATGATATCATTACACTGGAAGATATTATACATTTACTTCAATATCAAAATGAAAATCATAAGATTATACTAACAGGTTCTCACCTGCCAGAACCATTATTTGACTATGTAACAACTGCTTCCGAAATTAGGCAAATAAAATAACTTGACAAATGGGTATGGTTGCGTTACTATACAACTACAAAAGGTAGAGGTGCATGATTGATTAGTAGAAGAGTGGATATGCTCAAGCATAAAAGAAACGCTTTGAAAGGGAATCGTGCCGAAGGGAAATTGAGCTTGAGAGCAGTTTCACCTGGTTATATAGTGAATAGCTATATGACTGTCATCCGCTACGGATGGAGGGCTACTGGAAAGATAAGCATCGAGTGGATGATGTTCTGCAAGCTTGCAGACTTGTTATTATACCAGTTTGTTCCTTATGAGTCGACCTTTTCGTCGGCTCTTTTTTTCTGAAATGAATGCATTGTGCAGCTAAAAAAAATAGCATTTTCTGCATAATAAAAAGCATTTCTTGCACTGTAAATTTAAAATTATGCTTGCTATAGTGGAGATAAGAATTGTAGTAGGCGTAAGACGATGTGAAAAATTAGGAGGATTTTGGAATGGCTATTTTTAAAGGAGCTGGTGTTGCGATTGTTACGCCAATGCATGCAAATGGAGAAGTAAATTATGAGAAACTGAGAGAATTGATTGATTTTCAGATAAACGAAGGAACCGATGCAATCATAATTTGTGGCACGACAGGAGAAAGCTCGACGTTAAGTGAAGAGGAACATATGAAGGTTATCTGCGAGTGTGTTACCTATGTGAACAAAAGAGTTCCGGTGATTGCGGGTACAGGATCTAATTCTACGGATAGCGCTGTCTGGATGTCAAGGGAGGCACAGGAGTGTGGTGCGGATGGTCTCTTGGTTGTTACACCATACTATAATAAGGCCACGCAGAATGGGCTTTATCTTCACTTTAAAACAATAGCAGAGGCTGTGACGATTCCAATTATCTTATATAGTGTAGCAAGTCGAACGGGAGTTAATATAGCACCTGCTACGGTTGCACGTCTTTTCCATGATGTAGATAATATAATCGGCATAAAAGAGGCAAGTGGAAATATTTCTCAAGTTGCTGAAATTATGCATTTGACTGATGGAAAGATTGATTTATATTCCGGAAATGACGACCAGATTCTTCCAGTATTATCCTTAGGGGGCTTAGGAGTTATTTCGGTATTGTCTAATGTCGCGCCAAGGGAAACACATGAGATGGTTCAGCTCTATTTTGATGGTAAAAGAGAGGAAAGTCTTGCACTTCAAATGAAATACTTTGACGTGGTCAAGAATTTATTTACAGAAGTTAATCCAATACCAGTGAAAGCAGCGCTTAATATGATGGGCATGGAGGTGGGCTCTCTTCGCTTACCGCTTACCGAAATGGAGGAAGTAAATGCTGTTAAGCTTCGAAAATCGCTAGAAGAAGTTGGATTATTAAAATAAATGGCAGGAGGAAAACAGCATGATAAAAATCATAATGCACGGTTGTAATGGGGCGATGGGACGAACAATTACGAACATCGTAAGAGAAGACAATGACACGGAGATTGTTGCAGGTATTGATTTAAATACGGCGATTGAAAATGAATATCCAGTATTTCCCTCTTTGGCAGAATGCAAAGTAGAGGCAGATGTGATTATTGATTTTGCATCGACAAAAGCAGTTTCTGGATTGCTCACATATGCGGTGGAACAAAATGTTCCCGTTGTACTTTGCACCACGGGGTTATCGAAAGAGCAGGTAGAGGAGGTAAGAGAAGCAAGTAAAAAAGTTGCAATTTTACGTTCTGCCAATATGTCGCTAGGGATTAATATGCTGTTAAAGCTAATAAAGGAAGCGGCTAAGACATTAGCACCAGCAGGCTTTGATATTGAGATTGTTGAAAAACATCACAATAAAAAAATAGATGCTCCATCTGGAACAGCGTTAGCCTTGGCGGATTCCATAAACGAGGCAATGGATGGGCAATATGAATATGTTTACGATCGATCCCGGGAGAACAAGGCAAGAAATAAAAAGGAACTTGGAATTTCGGCGGTGCGAGGCGGTACAATCGTAGGAGAGCATGAAATCATTTTTGCAGGAACAGATGAGGTAATTACGTTTGAACATACGGCGTACTCAAAAGCAATCTTTGCAAAAGGAAGCGTATCTGCTGCTAAATATTTAGCAGGAAGAAGAGCAGGCTTATATGATATGAGTGACGTGATAAATGGATGAAAATAAAAAAAGGTGCGATACCAGTAAAGGTACGCACCTTTTTTTATTACACCCTGGAGTATCCGTATGCATTGACAAGGGCATCCAGTTTTTTGTTCTGTTTGCAGAAGGGACATTCGCTTGGTGTATAAGCTTCATAATTCGGAATGTCAGAAGCTTGAAATACACCATTTACCTCAATTCCGCTGACGGAGTTGACGGCACTGAAAATGGCGGCAATCCCTTCTACGCGGCCATTGTAATAACGGATACCTTCCACCGCACGTAAAATCGTTTTTCCAGTGGTTGCAGAGGCAAGCAATAAAAGAACATGCTTGTTTGCAATCATAGGCTGGATGTTATCACGGAAAATCATCTGCCCGCTCGTGTTATACTCTGGAGAAACAATATAAATCGTCTGATGTGCATTCATGGAGCGGATACCGGCATTTGTTAGGTTTTCTGCAAGAAAAGCACCGATGATTTCAGTGCCATCCATACATACGATGGTATCAACAATTGTGGTATGAGCATATTTTGCAACGAAGGTAGATGCAACGGCTGCCGCTTGACGCTGCCGTGCCTTTAAAGTTGTCATATCCAAATAATAATTGATATGAGAGTGCGTGGTTGCAAAGTGACCAGGAAATGCTTTCAAATATAAATCTGGTGATGCCTTAGACTCGATTTTTACTACATTTTGTATAAATTGATCCATCAAACAACGTCCCTTCTGTATTTTATTTATTCTACCTTAATCATAAGTCAGAATGACACAAAATACAAGAACGATTATGTAGTATATTTATGATTTATAAATCAACTTCAACCTTATCGATTTCTTGAAAGGGAGCCAGAGTAGAAATCATTTTAACTACTTGATCAGAGCGATTCGCAACATAATGAACCTCCTTAGGATCAATATGAATCATTTGACCTTTTGAAAGTTTATAAACGGTACCGTCTACTTCAATATCTACAATACCCTCTAAGATATAAAAGTTTTCTTCCATAATATTATGATAATGTGCCTTAAAGTCCTGTCCTGCTTGGAACTGTACAACTGCGAAATTGGAACGGGGACCTTTCATTAAATATTTAGGACCGCTATCGCCAAAACGGTATTCTTTGTCTTTTTCATCAATAATAAACATATGTTTAAACCTCCTTGTGTTTTCGATTATCTATTAAATAAATGGCTACACGCCAGGTGCTGACCACATATTTCTGGTTATATTTTTGTCTGCTAGTTCCAGTTGGGCATGGTAGATTGCTCTCCACTTTTGATACATCTCATCATATACAATATGGTTGTTAGGGTTTGGATAATACGTTGTTTCTATTTTTACTACTTTTTGAACAGTTTGTTTGATGTCTGGATAAAGACCCACTCCCTTTCCAGCTAGTATTGCGGCACCAAGAGCAGTTGCTTCTTTGACTTTTGGCACTTTAACTGGAATATTTAAAACATCCGATAAAATTTGGCACCAAAGCGGACTCTTTGAAGCGCCAGAGGCAAAAATAATTTCTTTTGGCAGTTCGCCAGTAACCGAAGCAACTAATTCTATATTTCCTTTTGTTACCATGGCTGAGTTCTCCATGATTGCCCGGTAAAAGGTGTAGCGATTTGTTTTTTGAGGATCCAATGTAAAGTTTGTAAAAGTAGGAGCAGCATGTTTCCAATTAATATAGTTCATAACATCAGAAAACGTGCAGAGCATTCCATAGCACCCAGCTGGTATTTTTTCAGCTTCCTGATTCAAAATATCATAGACGTTCTGGTTGGTATTTTTTGCGAGTTCTTTTTCTAATTGACAGAACGAATCGCGATACCATCGCATAATTAGGCCAGGGTAAAATGCAAGTGCTTCGTATTGCCATAAATCGGTGAGGGCGTGGCAATTAACCCGAACCCGACATAAAGAGTCGGTCATTGGCTGAGCACTGTTATATTCGAACTGCCAGAAGCTTCCACCAAATACGGCACCTTGATTTTTTGAAACGAGTCCAATACCAATACACCCAAGTTGAGCATCTCCACCGCCAGCAACAACAGGAGTTCCAGCACAAAGTCCAGTTTGTGAAGCAGCAGCTTCATTTACATAGGATACAATCGTTCCACTTTCATATACGGGAGGAAAAATATCGGTTCTTAGTCCGCATTTTTCCATAATGCTTTTATCCCAGCTTCTTGTGGATAAATCAAAAATTCCAGTTGTAGAACCATTACTTGGTTCAATAGACATTGTGCCAGTGAGTTTAAAAATTAACCAATCATTGAACATGCCTAGATAGGCTGTTTTTTCGTATATCTCAGGCATTTTATTTTTTACCCATAAAATTCTAGGCAGAGCGCCAAGAGCATAGGTCTGACCAGATACTTTATAGATTTCTTTTTCTAAGGCAGGGGATTTTTTGATAAGTTCGATTACCTCGTCAGATGAGCGTGCATCTACATTTGCACAAGCCCAAATCTCCTTTTGATCTTGATTATATAAAACAATTCCCTCTCGCATACAGGTTGTGGATATGGCGGCAATTTCTGTTGCAGGTATATTTGTTTTAGCCAATACATTTCGTATACATTGAGTAGTAAATTCCCAATTTAGAACCCAGTCAAAGTCCATAGAACCTGGATAGAGCGGGTTTTCTTTGTGCTCCCATTCTTGCTGGCAAACACCGATTTGATTTCCATCTAAATCGAAAATTACTGCGCGAACGCTGCCTGTTCCAGCATCGAGAGCCATTAAATAGTTTCCCATAAGTTACCCTCCTGTTAATATATTATGAATCCTGACATAGTAAATCAGCTGTATTTTCGTCGGTTATTAAGATATCAATGTATTTTCCTTTTAGAGCAGCTTGAATAGCAGAAACCTTATGCGTGCCAGCAGCGACGCCTATTACATTATCCAGTTCCTTTAAGGCGTTCAAGGAAACATTCACTAAGCGAGAGTCGATATCATTGTCAACTAAATTTCCATCTTTATCGATAAAGTGACAAATAACATCACCGACTGCACCTTTCATGCCAAGGAGTAAGAAATCATTGTGGCTTAACATGGATGCATTCAAAATGGTTGCGTTCGCATCCATTGCGCCGATTCCTACAATGGTCATACTAGCAAGGTTTATCATATTCGTCACTTCTTGTACGGATTTTTCATTATGAATGGCTTCGGCCATTTCCTTTGTTGACATGATTAACGGAGCTGGTATTAAATATAATTTGGCATTGAAAATGTTGGATGCCGAGTTTGGTAAATAGTACCCGACTCCGCCCGTCAGTGATACGTAGGAAACTTGCTTTTCAAGGTTTTTTGCAAGATATGCAATTGTTTT
>JASKJZ010000043.1 GCA_030154385.1 Clostridiales bacterium | reverse complement strand
AAAAGTAGGTGATGCTTTGTATTTTAGCGAAGATGAGATAACTGGAAGGATAGACCATATCTTAAGTCTTATCGAGGCATATGAAGATGAATTAGCAATGAATGAGCTTGCACTTCTTAAGGGAGCCAATATAGGAAAGTCACAAAAGAAAATGCTTGAGGCATCAATGGAAGCATTGCAGCGTTTTCAATATGAGAAAGCGCGTGCGATATTAATGAATCAGTAGAAGGTGAACGTATGACAAAACAAGAATTTAAAAAATTGACAAACCAAAGGTTAATCATGCTGGACGGAGCAACCGGCTCTAATTTAATACAAAGAGGTATGCCAATTGGTGTATGTCCTGAAAAATGGATTTTGGAACATAAGGACATTATGAAGGAGCTGCAAAGAGAATTTGTAGATGCAGGCTCTGATATCCTGTATGCACCAACATTTACCTGCAATCGGATTAAATTATCGGAGTATGGTTTACATGAGCAGGTGATTTCTATGAATCGGGAACTGGCTCAGATCTCCATTGCAGTAAAGGAGGAAGCAAAGCAAGCGAATGGTAAGGATATTTTTGTCGCAGGAGATCTTACGATGACGGGGGAGCAGCTATTTCCCATCGGAACGCTTGATTTTGAAGAATTAGTAGAGGTTTACAAGGAACAGGTTGCAGGATTACTGGATGCTGGGGTCGATTTATTTGTAATAGAGACTATGATGAGCCTGCAAGAATGCAGGGCGGCTGTTTTGGCAGTTAAGGAATCCTGTGATCTTCCGCTTATGGTGACGTTGACCTTCGAGGAGGATATGCGAACCCTATATGGCACAGACCCTGTTACAGCAGCGGTTGTTATGGAAGCAATGGGAGTGGATGCAGTCGGAGTGAATTGTTCAACTGGTCCAGAAAAGATGTGCCTTGTAGTGGAGGCGATGCAGCCTTATGTGACGATACCATTGATTGCAAAGCCCAATGCAGGGTTACCACATCTAGAGGAAGGGATTACTGTCTATGATCTGGAAGCAGAAGCGTTCTCTGTTGAGGCGATGAAGCTTGTTCATGCAGGAGCCTCAATTGTTGGTGGCTGCTGTGGCTCCACACCAGAACATATCAGGGCATTCAAGAAAAACATAGAAAATCGCTCTCTTCCAAGCAGGAATACCAGTAAGAGACGTTTGTTAACGAATGAGCGAAACACCCTATCCTTTGGTTTGGAGGATCCTTTTCTTGTGGTTGGGGAACGTATCAATCCCACGGGAAAAAAGGCTTTGCAGGCGGAGCTATTGGAAGGGAAAATGGACATTGTGGTTAAGATGGCACAGGAGCAGGAAGCACTTGGAGCCGCAATTCTTGACATCAATATGGGCATGAATGGAATTGATGAAGACCAGATGATGCAAAAGGTTATATATGAAGTTTTAAAGGTCAGCAATCTTCCCTTATGTATTGATTCTAGCTATATTTCGGTGCTTGAGCATGCACTTCGTATTTACCCTGGCCGTGCTTTGATTAATTCCATTAGTCTGGAGCGTGAAAAGTTCGAAAAGCTGATTCCTCTTGCAAAAAAATACGGAGCGATGTTTGTGCTGCTCCCCTTATCAGATGCTGGACTTCCAAAGAATTTAGAGGAAAAGAAGGAGATTATTCATAAAATCTTGGAACGGGCATATTCGCTTGGTCTGACAAAAGAGGATATCATAGTGGATGGGCTTGTTACGACGGTTGGTGCGAACCAAAACGCAGCCCTGGAAACCTTAGAAACGATTCGCTATTGTAAGATGGAGCTTTCTCTGGCGACAATCTGTGGATTGTCTAACATCTCTTTTGGACTTCCAGAGCGTATGTTTGTAAATAGTGCATTCTTATCCTTAGCAATACGAGAAGGATTAACGATGGCAATTGCAAATCCATCCCAGACTATGTTGATGGGCATGGCTTTTGCGACGGATTTGCTGCAAAATAAGGAGGGAGCGTCACTTCGCTACATTGAACAGGTATCAGCACATCCTTTAGCGGTTTCTAGTACCGCATCGAAGCCGCAAAAAGTCGAAGCTGCGGGAGCAAAGGAAGTCCGTGAGGAAAGCAAGCATCCAATTTATTTGGATGTACTAAAGGGAAATGATCGAACCATTCTAGATGATGTAAATAAAGCCTTATCTGAGGGAGAAACAGCTTCTATGATCGTGGATAATCGACTCATTCCAGCGATTAATGAGACAGGGGAGCTATTTGATAAAAAGATTTATTTCCTTCCACAGCTCATAAGCAGTGCACAGGCTATGAAAAAGGCAATCGATTATTTGGAGCCAATGCTTGCGTCAAAGGGAGAAGTAAAAAAGCTTGGCTGTATAGTGATGGCTACTGTAGCAGGTGATATTCATGACATTGGGAAAAATCTGGTTGTATTAATGCTCAAAAACTATGGTTTTGATGTGATTGATCTTGGAAAGGATGTACCAGCAGATGAAATTATTCGGGTCGCTAAGGAGAAGCATGCAGATGTGATTGGCTTGTCAGCGCTCATGACAACGACTATGATGGAAATGAAACGAGTGGTTATGCTGGCAAGGAAAGAGGGAGTAGCAGCAAAAATAATCATTGGCGGCGCGGTTATTACAAAAAGCTTTGCAGATGAGATTGGAGCGGACGGCTACTCAAAGGATGCGAAGGAGGCCGTCCTGCTCGTAAAAGAGTTGTTAGGAATATAAACTTATATTTTATAGGTTGGTACAAATTTACGCTTTAGGAAAGCGAAGCCTTTGGCCAACCAGTTTTGAGACTCCATAAACATAATCGGAAGCTCCTTGTAGGAGAGATGATTTGCATCAATCCAAATATCTAACATTCGCTCTGCCAAAAAACCAAAAACGCGCTTTTCATAGGTGGAGTAGTCGGTAATATCGAGCCTCTTTTCGATTTCAAATAAAATGGGAAACATCCATTTACAAAAAGCGTCGAAGTAATCCTTTCTCATGATGAACATATTGAACATGTGCGCACTGGTGCGCTTCATAAAATTATCATAGGAAGCCAGATAAGAAGGATGTTTTTTCCGTATAATTTCTCCCAGTAAATCGATGCCTTCCTTGTGATGGGCATGGATATAATGCGAATAATTGGTTTCAATAAAATAATGCCGCTTCTTTGGGAGTATAATGCTGGTTTCGCGAAGGAGAGACTCAAGCTGGTTTTGACTTAGAATATTACCGAACTTGTCCCGTCCCTTGTTATAGCGTGTAAAATGCCGTCTATAATGTGTCAATCCAATATATTCGGCATCTAGATTTTTATAAGCCCAATAAATTCCTGTCAATTCACAAAAGGTGCTGTTCTTTTCTGAAATGTGGTCTCCGGTATTATCGCCAACATAACCGAGCTCGAGATTTTTTCCTGCTTTTCCAACGTGGATAGGGAAATACATTTCATCGGAAGGCATGCGGTATTTTTTATGTGTGGCCACCAATATCTTGATATTCATTTGTTTTTTTACCTGCTTTCAAAAATACTTCGTTTTTTTCTTGAAAAAAGAACTTTCATATCTTAGAATTATAGCAATAATAGTTAGAAAAATCAATGAAATGAGGATGGAAATGAAAACGGATGAAAATCAGCTTACTCGGCTGCATGACTATGAAAGAGAAGCACTTGCGGCTTTTATACGAGTCTGTGAAGAAAACCAGTTGGAGTATTATGTAATTGGAGGAACCTTACTTGGAGCGGTACGGCATAAAGGTTTTATACCCTGGGATGATGATATTGATGTAGCAATGCCAAGAGATTCCTACGAACAATTTTTACTCGTTGGGAATGATGCACTACCAGAGCATCTTATATTGGAATCGTTTCATAATAAGACGGATTATAAAAGTTACTTTGGGAAAATACGAAATCGCGATGTTGATATTTATGATAATTTGGAGGATAATTCGAAGGAGCCGCGTCTTGGCTATATGATTGATATTATTCCGCTTGATGGTACACCAAATCAAGCATTGTTTCGAACGATTTATGGATACAAAATTCTGCTTTATCGCTTTTTGTGTGGTGCAGCAAATGTTTCCACGGGGATATTAGCAACTCGTCCGAAAAAGGAAAAAATCTTGCTTGGTATTTGCAAAGCCCTGCATTTATACAAATTCCTTAACGTGCATAAAATATATCGCAGGATGGACAAGCTTTTTCAGAAACAGAAGGTACGTGCTTCTTTATACGCAGGGACACCAATGGGGGCATACAAATTGAGAGAAATTGTTCCAATCTCTTATTGGGGCACTTATGAGGAGGCATCGGTTCATGATTTTGAAGGGCTTAAGGTAAAGGGACCTAAAATGTGGCAGGAGTACCTGACACATATGTATGGGGAGTATCAAAAACTCCCGCCTGAAAATGAGCGAAGGATACATTTTCAAGGCAATATTGTGGAAAGAAAAGAGGAAAATTAATTGAAACGGGTACTATGGATTCTTATTTTTGTGGCAGCGGGTATCCTTGGACATGAAGCAGCAAATATGAAGTATCAGTTAAATGCTACATTATCTTTGATGGATCGGGATTCGGAAATGGATTTAAGTGAGGTCGATGTATCGGAAGACACATTGCTTTCAGAGGATAAAATCGTTAACATTCTTTTGGTCGGAGCGGATAAGCGTGCTTATTGGAGCCAAAAGGGGCGCTCCGATTCGGTTATGATTGCAACCATTGATATGAAGCATAAAGAATTAAAGCTGACCTCTTTGATGCGAGATATGTATGTCGAAATTCCAGGGTATCAAAATGCAAAATTTAATGCGGCTTATTCGTATGGTGGAATCAGTCTTTTGTATCAGACCATTGCCCAAAATTTTGGAATCAAGCTGGATGGTTACGTGATTGTTGACTTTGAAGCTTTTAAAAATGTAATCAACACGATTGGCGGAGTTGATGTCGAGCTTACACAGGCCGAATGTGATTACTTGCTGAAAACTTATGCTGGAAAGAAGACGAGCATTTTAAAGCTACAGCCAGGGCTGAATAAAATGAATGGAACGCAGGCTCTTGCCTATACTAGAATACGTCAGGATGCCAGAGGAGATTTTGGTCGTACGCAACGGCAGCGAAATGTATTAAATGCAATTTTTCAGGAGGCAAAGAGCATGTCGTTGTCGGAACTAAAAGGGTTAGCAGAGGGTGTACTTCCTTGTGTGGTCACGGATGTTACAAATGATGAGGTAGTATCCTATTTAATGTCCGTTATTATGATGGGAACAACGGATATAGAGCAGCTTCGTATACCAATCGATAACGGGTATACACAAGATCGTATCAATGGACAGGCGGTGCTTGTGGTGGATTGGGATGTAAATCGTCAGGCTTTACAAGATTTTATATTTCAAAGCAGCAAGGAAAGTAATTGACAAATAGGGTTGATATTGTTAAAATGAGTCTTAAACATTAACTCTTTAACGCACTATAGCAGTGTAGCCTTTATTACAATACAGCGATAAAGCTAATGACCTTTGAAGGGAGATAGTATATGAGAAGAATGACCTTATCCATTTTGGTTGATAATACAGCAGGTGTTTTAAGTCGTGTTGCTGGTTTGTTTAGCCGAAGAGGCTACAATATTGATAGCCTAACTGTAGGTGAAACTGAAAATCCTGCATTTTCCAGGATGACGGTGGCTGTAACAGGTGATGATTTGATTTTAGAACAGATCGAAAAGCAGCTCGCAAAGCTTGAGGATGTCAAAGAGATAAAGGAGCTTAAGGATAACGAATCGGTATGCCGTGAATTGATTCTGGTTAAGGTGGCAGCAAAGCCAAGTGACCGTCAGGCTATTATAGCGGTAGCGGATATTTTTCGTGCGAAAATTGTGGATGTTGCATTGGATTCTATGATGGTAGAATTAACTGGAAATCAGGTGAAGCTGGATGCGTTTATCAATTTATTAGATGGCTTTGAAATCAAGGAATTGGTTCGGACTGGAATTACAGGTCTTATGAGAGGTGCTGGAGATTTAGCACAAGGGTTTGATGACTAGTCTTTTAAGATATCACAAGATCGGTATTTGGGGTCAGCCTTTGACCTCATCCCCCTTCGTATAGCTTAAAGGTGCAGGCCATATATATATTAAATCAAATGGAGGAAAGAAAAATGGCAAAGATTTACTACCAGGAAGATTGTAATTTATCACTTTTGGAAGGAAAAACAATTGCGGTCATTGGTTATGGAAGTCAAGGACATGCACATGCATTAAATGCAAAGGAGTCTGGCTGCAATGTTATCATCGGTCTTTATGAAGGCTCAAAATCATGGGAAAAGGCACAAGCACAGGGCTTTGAAGTATATACAGCAAAAGAAGCAGCCAAGAGAGCGGATATCATTATGATTCTTATTAATGATGAAAAACAGGCACAGATGTATAATGAGTCTATTTTACCAAACCTTGAGCCAGGAAATATGCTGATGTTTGCACATGGCTTTGCAATTCACTTTGGACAGATTGTTGCACCAAAGGATGTAGATGTTACGATGATTGCACCAAAGGGACCTGGTCATACCGTACGCAGTCAATATAAGGAAGGAAAGGGCGTTCCTTGTCTTGTTGCGGTACATCAAGATGCAACTGGAAAAGCACATGATATGGCACTTGCTTATGCACTTGCAATTGGCGGTGCACGCGCTGGCGTTTTACAGACAACCTTCCGTGAAGAGACAGAAACGGATCTTTTTGGAGAACAGGCTGTACTTTGTGGTGGGGTAACGGCTCTTATGCAAGCAGGTTTTGAAACCTTAGTTGAGGCAGGATATGAACCAGAAAGTGCATATTTTGAATGTATTCATGAAATGAAACTGATTGTGGATTTGATATTTGAGAGTGGTTTTGCAGGAATGAGATATTCTATCTCAAATACAGCAGAATATGGTGATTATATTACAGGTCCAAAAATCATTACAGAAGATACCAAGAAGGCAATGAAACAAGTGCTTACGGATATTCAGGATGGAACCTTTGCTAAAAACTGGTTATTAGAAAATAGTGTAAATTGTCCTAATTTCCATGCAATGAGAAGAAGAGGAGCAGCGCATCCGTCAGAAGTAGTGGGACAGGAATTAAGAAAATTATACAGCTGGAATGATGGAAACAAGTTAATTGATAATTAATGCCATTTGAACTGATTTATGTGGGGCTATTGTGAAAACAGTAGCCCCTATTTCAATGAATTCAAAAAATAATATAAATTGACAATCAATTCAAGTTGTTATACACTCATTTTTAGGAGATAAAATAGGAGGAGGATACCAAATGGACAACCAAAAACAAAGATGGCAAAGCTTTATGCAAAAGGCGAACCGATCATCGAACATTATCATTTGGGTTATAACAGCAGTTCTTGGCTCAGGATTTTTTATGGAATATTTAAAACATAATCGTAGTCTATTATTTACGATTACGTTTTTGATTTTTATTTTTGCAACAGCGTTTAGTTCAGCTATTGTGAATCGGATACTGCCATATAATGGTTTTATGCGTTACATTTCTTGTATTTGCTATTTGGTTGCGTATAGTCTTGTTTTGTTTACTGGAGACAAGTATCTTGCGGTCATTTTTGCATATCCGATTGCACTTGCCTACACTATTTATGCAGATCAAAAATTTATTGTTGGAGAATCCATTCTGTTAATGGCCATTAATTTACTCTATATTGGAAAACGTGTACTTGCAGGATATAGTACGTTTCTTGATACGACACAATATACCCTGCAGATTGGAACTCTCATTATATATCTGACCTCTCTTGTTATTGTTGTAAATTTTCTGAGTAAGTTTCAACAGGAGGCGGAAACTAGCTTAGAAGGTGTGGGAGAGGCACATGCAAAACAATTGGCTATTTTAGGTAATTTAAAAGAACTAGCTGGCGCGGTTGGAGATAGCTCTGCCAAGGTGAGTGACGTGGTAAATGAGATGAATACCTCTTCTAGTACGGTAGAAGCAGCAATTGAGCAAATATCGAAGGGAGCTGTGACAACGGCTCATAATATTCAAGACCAGACGGTTCTCTCTAGCACCATTCAAGATAAGGTGTCGATTGCTTTGTCCGATTCGGAGGTAATAAAAAAAGAGGCACTCGACACGCGTGAAAATGTATCGGGAGGATTGCTTCGCGTTAAGACGTTAAATGAGAATACGCATCAGGTAGAACAGACCGCTACACAGGTAAATCAACAGATGCAGATGCTAAGAGAAAGTTTAGTCCGAGTTCATGAGATTACCGATACCATTGCAGGAATATCCGAACAAACAAATTTATTATCACTAAATGCGTCTATTGAGGCAGCAAGAGCTGGTGAAAATGGGAAAGGATTTGCAGTGGTCGCAGATGAAGTTGGTAAGCTTGCGGAACAAAGTTCGGAGTCGGTACGAAATATCGAACAGATTATTTTAGATTTTGAAAAGAAAACAGGTGAGTCCATCCAAACCTTTCAAGCACTCAAGGTCTTAACGGATGAACAGAATCGTTTAGTTGGTCAAACAGAGGATATCTTACATATCATCAATGATAGTGCTCTAAAATTTGAAGGAAGTGCACATTCCATCAATGAAAAAATAAGCGATATTTATCATGCAAGTGATAAGATTGTGCAGACGACCTCTGGCATCTCTGCTGTATCACAAGAAACGTTAGCAACAACCGAGGAAGCGTCCAGAATCATCCATGAATTTTTAAAGAATACTTCTACCGCATGGGAGCTTGTAAACGGGCTAAAAGTGACTGCAAAGCAGATTTCGGAATAGTGAAACTTACAGTTGACTTCTTATAAAAAATTGCTTACAATAATCATTGGTTAATAAAACGGTGCGTGGCTCAGCTTGGTAGAGCGCGGCGTTCGGGACGCCGAGGTCGCAGGTTCGAATCCTGTCGCACCGACCAATGATTGGATACCGCAATCCCTTGTAAATAGAGGGGTTGCGGTATTTTTTGGTTTAGGAAAGCACCCGAGGGAAAGGGTCAAAAAACACCCTAAAAGTTTAATATAATGACAGAAAATCCAAGAAGTGAAAAAAGAGTGTATTCTTTTTTTCGAAAAAAAGAATTGCAAGTGGGAAAAAATGACGTTATGATTAGTAGGAAATTATATGAAAATTAAAGGTAAATAGTGTAGGAGGATATGATATGATGTATCGGATTGGAATTGATTTGGGTGGAACGAATATTAAGGTTGGAATTGTAAATGAAAACTATGAAATCATAGAAAAGCATTCCATAAAAACTTTGGTGGAACGACCCTACCACGAGATTATAAAAGATATGGCAGATGCCATTTACTATCTGCTTGAAAAGAAAAATATTGGGTTGAATGAGTGTTTAACTATAGGGATTGGGAGTCCTGGAACAGTGGATGCTAAAAGTGGAGTGGTACTTTATTCCAATAATTTTGGTTGGGAGAACATACCTCTCGTAGCAGAATTGAAAAAATATATCAACCTTCCAGTATTTATTAGCAACGATGCAAATTGTGCAGCATTAGGAGAAACAGTGGCGGGGGCGGCAAAGGGAGCGGATAATGTAATATTGCTGACCCTTGGAACAGGAGTCGGCGGTGGTGTAATTTTATCTGGGAAGGTTTTTGAGGGCGGTCATGCTGGAGGAGCAGAACTGGGACATACGGTGATTGTAGACGGAGGAGAAGCTTGTACATGTGGCAGAAAGGGTTGTTTTGAAAGCTATGCTTCTGCAACCGCATTAATTCGTGAAACAAAAGCGGCCGCTTTAGCGCATAAAGAGTCCCTGCTTATGGAACTTTGCGAGGGAGATATTGAAAAAATCAATGGAAAGACACCTTTTGATGCAGCTCAAATGGGAGATGAGACAGCAAAGGAAGTAGTTGGGCGTTATATTTGGTATCTGGCAAATGGAATTACCAATATGATAAATATTTTTCGCCCCGACAAGGTATTATTAAGTGGAGGTGTCTGCAATCAGGGTGAAAAGTTGACAAAGCCTCTATCTGAAATTGTCAATCGCACCTGCTTTGGAGGGGAAAAAGCATTCATACCACCAATAGAGCGTGCGATGCTTGGAAATGATGCAGGAATCATAGGTGCAGCCGCTTTAGGTGAGTAGTTTAAAAAGAGATAGCGCAGGAGAAACGATTGGATTATGACATAAGGAGTGATAGAGTATGCGAGAGATATTATTTTTAGAACCCGTATTTAAAGAGATGATTTGGGGCGGAAATCAATTGAGAACGAAGTTTGGTTATGAGATTCCAAGTGAAAAAACAGGAGAATGCTGGGCGATTAGTGCGCATAAGAATGGCGATTGTAAGATCGCGTCTGGAAGCTATAAAGGAGAATATCTCTCGAGCTTATATAAGACGCATCCAGAACTATTTGGAGCAAGAGAAGGGGGAGAGTTTCCGCTGTTGGTTAAAATCATAGATGCCAAAGAGGACTTAAGTATTCAGGTCCACCCAGATGATGCGTACGCAAAGGAGCATGAAAATGGATCATTAGGGAAGACCGAAGGTTGGTATATTTTAGATTGTGAAGAGGATAGTCAAATTGTCATCGGACATCATGCAAGCGGGAAAAGAGAATTAGAAGAGATGATAGATCAGGGACGATGGGATGACCTGATTCGATTACAGCCAATAAAAAAAGGGGACTTTTTTCAAATTGAGCCAGGAACGGTACATGCGATTAAGGGAGGAACCCTGATTTTAGAAACCCAGCAGAGCAGTGATATTACCTATCGGGTATACGACTATGACAGATTGAGCAACGGTCAGCTAAGAGAGCTCCATGTGGAAAAAAGCAAAGCAGTTATTAAAGTTCCCTATGTCGAGCAATCCAATCAGGTGGAGGGAGAAACCTTAGTTAGCTGTCCTTACTATACAGTAAAAAAAATAGAAATCAGAGGAGAACGCTGTCTATTACAAAATCACGCGTTTTTATTGGCGAGTGTAATTGAAGGAAAAGGAAGCATTGATGGGATTCCCTTACAAAAGGGAAGTCATTTTATCCTTCCTAATGGGTATGGTGCTTTTGTAGTTGAGGGCAATATGGATATGATTGTATCCTATCAGGAATAAGAACGGGGAATAGGAGAAGATGGGACGGGGGCAAGGTCTATGTATAAAGTTTTAATTGCGGATGATGAGAAGAAGGTCTGTCAGCTGATTAAGCTATTGGTAAAGTGGGATTCGCTGGATATGGAGGTGATTGGTACCGCCCATAAT
>JASKJZ010000042.1 GCA_030154385.1 Clostridiales bacterium | reverse complement strand
TAGTAAGCCGTATTACAACGGATGTGGATCAATTCACGGATGGTCTTTTGCTAGGATTTACACAGCTCTTTACAGGTATTTTGACCATTGCAGGGACAATTGGTTTTATGCTTTCACTTAACGTTATCATTACCTTGGTAGTCATTATTATCACACCGCTTTCGTTATTTACCGCATCGTATATTGCCAAACACACCTACTCGATGTTTCAAGCGCAATCGGATATTCGGGCAGAATTAACGGCTCACATAAACGAAATGGTCGGCGGTCAAAAGGAAGTAATCGCTTTTTCACATCAAGAGGAGTCAATCAAAGACTTTGATTCGATTAACGAGCGGTTGGAGCACGCCAGCTTATTTGCGACCTTTTATTCCTCGATTAGCAATCCGGCGACTCGTTTTGTTAACGCACTTGTGTATGCAGGAGTTGGAGTGGCGGGCGCTTTTCTGGCAATTTCTGGTCATATCAGTGTAGGTGGATTGACTTCCTTTTTAAGCTATGCCAATCAATATACAAAGCCTTTCAATGAAATCACGGGCGTAATCACAGAATTTCAAAACGCGCTCGCAAGCGCTGGACGTGTTTTTGCGCTGATGGACGAAGAGCCAGAAGCAAGTGATGCTGGCGGCATTGATGATATGACAGTAAAGGGTCAGGTTTCCTTGTCGAACGTAAGTTTTTCTTATGACAAAGAAAAGCCATTTATCAAGCAGCTGAATTTGGAGGTAAAGCCTGGGCAGAGAGTTGCTATTGTTGGTCCTACCGGTTGTGGGAAGACAACGCTGATTAATCTTTTTATGCGCTTTTATCCAATTGATGATGGAAGCATTTTGCTGGATGGAAGAAATATCGAACAGCTGACTAGAAAAAATCTGAGAGAAAATTTTGGTATGGTTTTGCAAGAAACCTGGTTGAAAAAAGGAACGATTTTTGAAAATATCGCGTTTGGGAAGCCAGAGGCTACAAAAGAAGAGGTGATTCTTGCGGCAAAGGCAGCCTATGCCCATAGCTTCATTAAGCGATTGCCAAATGGATATGACACACCGATTGATGAGGCGGGAGGAAACTTATCCGAGGGGCAAAAACAGCTACTATGTATCAGCCGAGTGATGTTACTGCATCCGCCCGTGTTGATTTTGGATGAGGCCACCTCTTCAATCGATACTAGAACGGAGGTCAAGGTGCAAAAAGCGCTTGATCGCTTGATGGAAGGGAGAACCTGTTTTATTGTTGCACATCGGCTCTCTACGATTCGAGAAGCGGATAAAATTTTAGTAATGAAAGCTGGAGCGATTATTGAAAGCGGAACGCATGAAGAATTATTGGAGCAGGGAGGATTTTATAAACAGATCTACAATAGTCAGTTTGAGGTGCTCTCCATATAGGTCAATAAAAGTTTATCGCCATCAATTTCATTTATGGATTTTACGGGCTTTGGGGGAATGGAAAAGTCCCCGATTCGCTTTACAAGCCGGGTTACCCCAATCCATTTACCAAATTTGTAGCCTGCCATTTCATGATGTCCTTCGACCAGGAACCCCATCGTTTCATGAAAGTGAAGACTGCCAGTATTTTCACTGCTCACTAAGGCATATATATTATAGTAATCCATTTCCTTCATGAGAGAAAAGAGGGCATGATACAAAAGTTCCCCTAGACCTCTTTTTTGAAAAGGGGAATCGATATAAATCGAAATATCACAGTCCCATGCATATGCCGCTCTTGGGTGAAAAGAAGAGGTATAGGCATATCCTGCAAGGACACCATCTACATCTACAACAAGAAAAGGAAACTTACTTTGGATGCCCGTGATACGGGCTTGGAACTCGTCCAAAGTAAGTTTTTTGTATTCAAAGGAAACATTGGTATGCTCGATAAAGGGATTATAGATTGATAAAAGAGATGGCGTATCCTCGGGTTTTGCAAATCGAATCTGAGTAGACATAGAGAGCCTCCTAATAGTTTTTATACAATTTCTAGACTTATTATAAACCGTTGCTTAAAGAATGCAAGAAAAATTTTACCAGTTAGCACTTTAAACTTAAAAAGTGCTTGCTTTTCAATGCTTCCTATTGTATAATGGGCATTACGAACAAAGGTGTTCTTAGGATATTATAATCCCTTAGACCGCCTTTTTTGTCTATACGCAAGGCCTTTTCTCATGAAATCCCTACCTTACCTATAATTTGTTACTTGGCCTTGTGTATATTTAAACGGATATTCATGAAAAAATATTCATGAAAAAATTCATGAAAGGAGACTATTTCCATGATAAAAGGAAATGTTGAAGAAACAAAACGACAAGTAACTGGATTGTATCATCCATCATTTGAGCATGACAACTGTGGAATCGGCGCAATTGTAAACATTAAAGGAAAACAGACGCACGATACCGTAGAGGGAGCCCTTCAAATTGTTGAAAACCTGGAGCATCGCGCTGGAAAAGACGGCGAAGGAAAGACAGGTGATGGAGTTGGAATCCTTTTACAGATATCACATAAATTTTTTGCAAAGGAAGCAAAAAAAGAGGGTATTGTACTTGGAGCTGCCAGAGAATATGGAATTGGTATGTTTTTCTTTCCACAAGATGAATTTGAGCGTAATCAAGCAAAGAAAATGTTTGAGATTATTGTGGAAAAAGAGGGACTTGAATTCCTTGGTTGGAGAAAGCTTCCAACCTGTCCAGAAATTTTAGGACAAAAAGCACTGGAGTGCATGCCTTACATTATGCAGGGCTTTGTAAAAAAGCCAAAGGAAGTAAAAAAGGGACTGGATTTTGATCGTAAGCTCTATATTGCCCGCAGGATCTTTGAACAATCCAACGACAATACCTATGTGGTCTCCTTATCCAGTCGTACCATTGTATACAAAGGTATGTTCTTAGTAGGTCAGCTTCGATCCTTTTTCTTAGATTTACAGGATGAAGATTATGAATCGGCAATTGCTACGGTGCACTCTCGTTTTAGTACCAATACCAATCCGAGCTGGCAGCGTGCACATCCAAATCGTTTCATCGTGCATAATGGAGAAATCAATACGATTCGCGGAAATGCAGATAAAATGCTTGCGAGAGAAGAAATTATGGAATCTCTCCATCTACAAGGAGAACTTCATAAGGTGCTTCCGGTTGTAAATACAGAGGGCTCCGACTCTGCAATGCTTGACAATACCTTGGAATTCTTAGTGATGAGCGGGATGGAACTTCCTCTTGCAGTCATGATAACGATTCCAGAACCATGGGAAAATGACAAAGGAATTCTTCGCCAGAAGAAGGACTTTTATCAATATTATGCGACAATTATGGAGCCTTGGGATGGGCCAGCTTCTATTCTATTCTCCGATGGAGATGTGATGGGAGCGGTACTTGACCGTAATGGCTTACGTCCCTCTAGATACTACATTACGGAGGACGATCAGTTGATTTTATCCTCTGAGGTTGGAGTACTGGAGATTCCACCAGAAAAAATCATCAAAAAGGAACGTCTTCGTCCAGGTAAAATGCTTTTGGTGGATACGGTAAAAGGTGAAGTAATCGGTGACGATGATATTAAAATGAAGTATGCAAGCAGACAACCTTACGGCGAATGGCTCGATGGCAATTTGATTAAGCTAAAAAATCTGCGCATACCAAATAAAAAAGTGGAAGAATATTCGGACGAAGCACGTGCCAGACTGCAAAAAGCGTTTGGATATACCTATGAGGAGTTAAAGACCTCAATTCTTCCAATGGCGATGACAGGTGCCGAGCCAATCGCAGCAATGGGTGTCGATACGCCGCTTCCAGCCTTGTCCGATAAGCCGCAGCCGCTGTTTAATTACTTTAAACAGTTGTTTGCACAGGTAACCAATCCTCCAATTGACGCGATTCGTGAGGAAATCGTAACCTCCACCTCCGTATACATAGGGGAGGATGGCAATTTATTAGAGGAAAAGCCAGAAAATTGTTCCGTTATCAAGATTCATAACCCGATTCTTAGCAGTACGGATTTACTCAAAATAAAAACGATGAAAGCAGAGGGCTTTAAGGTCGAAGTTCTTCCTATCATCTATTATAAAAATACTCCGCTTGCAAAAGCGATAGAAAGACTCTTTGTGGAGGCAGATCGTGCCTATAAGGAAGGCTGCAACGTCCTAATTTTGTCCGACCGTGGTGTCGATGAAAATCATGTGGCGATTCCATCGCTCCTTGCGGTATCTGCAATGCAGCAGCACTTAGTAACCACGAAAAAGCGCACCAGTGTGGCAATGATTTTAGAGAGTGCGGAGCCAAGAGAAGTACATCATTTTGCTACGTTACTGGGATATGGAGCATGTGCTATTAACCCGTATCTGGCACAAGAGAGTATCCGTCAGCTAATTGAAGATGAGACCCTAGACAAAGATTATTATGCGGCGGTTGAAGATTACAATAATGCAATTTTACATGGTATCGTAAAGATTGCATCTAAAATGGGAATTTCTACCATTCAATCTTATCAGGGTTCTAAGATCTTTGAAGCCATCGGAATTGAAAAGGATGTCATCGAGAAGTACTTTACGGGTACGGTTAGCCGTGTTGGTGGTATCAATCTCGAGGAAATTCAAAAGCAGGTGCATGAGCTTCATAAAAAGGCCTTTGATCCGCTGGGGCTTAACGTTGATCTTACCCTTGATAGTATGGGAACCCATAAATTAAGAAGCAACAAGGAAGAACATTTATATAACCCACAAACGATTTATCTGCTGCAAAAGGCAACCAGAGAAGGCGATTACGAGGTATTTAAGCAGTATGCTCAGTGCATTAATAAGGAAGAATCCAGAAGCAATCTTCGCGGACTGATGGACTTTAACTGGGCGAAAAAGCCAATTCCAATTGAGGAAGTGGAAAGTGTAGAATCGATTGTAACGCGTTTTAAAACAGGTGCGATGTCCTATGGTTCGATTTCGCAAGAAGCACATGAGACCCTAGCAATTGCAATGAATCGCTTGAAAGGGAAGTCAAACAGCGGGGAAGGCGGAGAGAGCAGAGAACGTCTGACCCTTGGAAAGGATGGCATCAATCGCTGTTCTGCGATTAAGCAGGTGGCATCAGGACGTTTTGGCGTGACCAGTGAATATCTGGTAAGTGCAAAAGAAATCCAAATTAAGATGGCACAGGGTGCGAAACCTGGAGAGGGCGGACATCTTCCAGGAGGGAAGGTTTATCCATGGGTTGCAAAGACCAGACACTCCACACCTGGAGTTGGTCTTATTTCACCACCACCTCACCATGATATCTATTCGATCGAGGATTTGGCGCAATTAATCTATGACTTAAAGAATTCCAATAAAGAAGCTAGAATTTCTGTAAAATTAGTTTCAGAAGCTGGAGTTGGTACCGTTGCTGCTGGTGTGGCAAAGGCTGGAGCTGAGGTTATTTTGATTTCTGGTTATGATGGAGGAACAGGAGCAGCACCTAGAAGCTCCATTTACAATGCAGGTCTTCCATGGGAGCTTGGACTCGCGGAAACGCAGCAGACACTTATTATGAATGGTCTTCGCCAGAAAGTCGTGATTGAGACCGATGGTAAGCTGATGTCGGGTCGTGATGTACTGGTTGCAGCTCTACTTGGAGCTGAAGAGTATGGATTTGCGACTGCACCATTGGTAACGATGGGATGTGTGATGATGCGTGTATGTAATCTGGATACCTGCCCGGTAGGTATTGCAACGCAAAATCCAAAGCTTCGTAAGAACTTCAAGGGAAAACCAGAATACGTCGAGAACTTTATGCGATTTATCGCACAAGAGCTTCGGGAATATATGGCAAAGCTTGGTGTTCGCTTTGTTTCCGATTTGATTGGTCGTACGGATTTATTAAAGGTACGTGAGGATATTAAAGGAACGAAGGCATCTATGCTTGATTTGGCTGCAATCCTTGATCAATCCTTTGTATCCGATCAAGCCAATAAATTTGATAAGGCACAAAAGTATGATTTTGAACTGGAAAAAACCGTAGACGAAAGTGTCTTATTAAAGAAACTTAAAAATCATCTTGCCAATGGAACGGCGAAAGAGATTACAATCAATATCAATAATGTGCAGCGCTCGCTTGGAACCATTTTAGGATCGGAGATTACAAGACTGCATGGAGATCGTTTAGAGGAAGATACGTATGTCATCCACTGTAAAGGCAGCGGCGGACAAAGCTTTGGAGCGTTTATTCCAAAGGGACTTACGTTGGAGCTTTCGGGTGATTGCAACGACTATTTAGGGAAAGGACTTTCTGGTGGTAAGATTATCGTGTATCCGCCAGAGGGTACGAAGTTCAAAGCAGATGAAAATATCATCATAGGAAATGTGGCGTTATATGGTGCAACCAGCGGAAAGGCATTTATCAGCGGTGTTGCAGGAGAACGTTTCGGTGTAAGGAACTCGGGTGCGACGGCAGTCGTTGAAGGAGTTGGTGATCACGGTTGTGAATATATGACCGGAGGAAGAGTCGCAGTACTTGGCACGACAGGAAAGAATTTTGCAGCTGGAATGAGCGGTGGTATTGTTTATGTCTTAGATGAGAAGCGTGACTTATATCTTAAGCTCAATAAAGAGCTGGTATCTTTTACCAGCGTAACGGAAAAATATGACGTGATACAGCTAAAATCCATGATCGAAGAACATGTGAAATATACGAATTCTGAAAAAGGAAAACAGATTCTTGCTAATTTTGCCGAGTATCTAAAAAGCTTTAAAAAGATTATTCCTCATGACTACAACCGCATGCTTCAAGCCATTGCTATTATGGAGGAACGTGGACTTAGCAGCGAAGAAGCGCAGATTGAAGCATTTTATATGAATAAGAAGAAATAGAAAGGGGATGTTGAAAACATGGGAAAAGTAACAGGATTTATGGAATACGAAAGAAAAAATGCAAAAGCCGTGAAGCCAGAGGCACGTATTAAAAATTACAATGAGTTTCACAGTACCCTTTCGAAAGAAGAAAGAAAATGCCAGGGAGCCAGATGTATGGAGTGTGGTGTTCCATTTTGTCAATCGGGTATGATGATTGGGGGAATGACTTCTGGATGTCCGCTTAACAATTTGATTCCAGAGTGGAATGACCTTGTCTATCAAGATAGTATGGAACAAGCACTTTTTCGTCTTATGAAGACCAATAATTTTCCAGAGTTTACAGCGAGAGTTTGTCCAGCGCCTTGCGAGGCTTCTTGTACCTGTGCATTAAATGGAGACGCCGTTACCATTAAAGAAAACGAACATGCAATTATTGAGACTGCATTTGAACAAGGATACTTTCGAGCTAATCCGCCAAGTGTTCGAACAGGCAAATCAGTAGCGGTGATTGGTTCTGGACCTGCCGGTCTTTCGGCAGCAGATCAATTGAACAAACGAGGACATAAGGTAACGGTTTTTGAGCGTTCTGACCGTGTGGGAGGCCTTTTGATGTATGGAATCCCAAACATGAAGTTGGAAAAGCAGATTATTGAACGTCGAATTAAGATTATGGAGCAGGAAGGGATTACCTTCGTAACAGGAGTCGATATTGGAAAGGATAAAAAAGCAGATAAGATCATAAAAGAATTCGATGCGGTTATCTTAGCCTGTGGAGCTTCTAATCCAAGAGACCTAAATGCAAAGGGAAGAGATGCAAAGGGCATTTATTTTGCGGTAGATTATTTAAAAGCCACTACAAAAAGTTTGCTGGATTCCGATTTGAAGGATGGAAATTACATCAATGCAAAAGGCAAAAATGTGGTAATCGTAGGCGGTGGTGATACGGGAAATGACTGTGTTGGTACCTCCATTCGGCAAAATGCAAAATCTGTTGTTCAAATCGAAATGATGCCAAAGCCACCAGAAGAAAGACTTGCTACTAATCCATGGCCAGAGTGGCCAAAGGTCTTAAAGACCGATTATGGACAGGAAGAAGCAATTGCCGTGTTTGGAAACGACCCTCGTATTTATCAGACTACAATTAAAGAGTTTGTAAAAGACAAAGAGGGGAAACTAAAAAGTGTGGTTTGTGTCAAATTAGAAGCAAAAAAGGACGAAGCAACAGGGCGTTTCATGATGCAGGAAATTGCTGGTAGTGAGTTTACCTTGGATGCAGATCTTGTCTTTATAGCGGCTGGATTTTTAGGAACTCAAGACTATGTGGCAAAAGCCTTCGGGGTTTCCTTAAATGAAAGAACGAATGTTGCCACCAAAGAGGGAAGCTATGCAACGGATGTAAAAAATGTTTTTGTAACAGGAGATATGAGAAGGGGACAGTCCCTTGTTGTGTGGGCTATCCGAGAAGGAAGAGAAGCGGCAAAAGAAGTGGATGCGCATTTGATGGGATATTCAAATCTTCAATAATATGGATGGTGTCAGAGCTTATTATGTAAGCTTTGACACTATCTTTTTTTGTGCAGTAGGACATCGTGTATTTATCTATTGCAAATACCCATAAGCGGTGATAAAATAATTTTTAGTAACAACAAAAATTTTTGTTTGCACGCTAAGGGAGAAGATATTATGTCAGTAAAGAAAAAGTTAGGACTTATCATAGCATTGGCAATTGCAATCATGGTAGGATGTTTGATTTTGCAAAACATGAGTCAACAGGCAAAGGTAACAAAGGGGTTGGATGAAACCGTACTCTCTTTTTCACAAAAATCACAGGAAGATATCGAGTATACATTAATTGATCTTTCAAAAGGTATCGCAGAGTATATGACTTCCTTAGAAGCATCGATTGATGCATCCATGCTAAATGCGGCCTATCAATTGCAAGAAAGCTATGCGCACAATCCGAAACTAAGTACAGATGAATTAAAAGCGATTGCGAGTAAAACGGGGATGACGGATTTACAGATTACAAATGTGAACGGTGATTTTATACTGGCTACAGATTCGGCGGCTCTTTCCATCAATTTGTTTGATATTTGGGATGGTTATAGAGATTTGTTAAAAAATCCCAATTTAGTATTAGCAACCGATTTGAAAATATCCGTGCAAAGCGGTAATATTTTTAAATACACAGCGATACCAAGAAGAGATCAAAAGGGATGCTTGGAAGTTGGACTTAATTCGGATCATATTAAGGAATCGCTGCAAGAGTTTACCGAAGGTACCAAAGGATTTGCGTCCTTAATTGTGGTGGATAATGAAAATACGGTTCTTATTGCGATTGGAGAAAATGCAGGAAATGCTGATTATGTGGAAGGAACGCAGACAGAGGATGGTAAGTTTAAGGAAGTCTTTACAAGTGGAAAAGAAGTTACATTGCAAGAGGATGCTAAAAGCTCTATTTATTATCCTGTCAGTCGAGGGGATGGAGTGAACTATGTACTAAAGCTTACCGTTGATAATGCACCGTATTTTGAGAATGTTAAAATATTATCTTCACAAACGTTTGGATTAACTCAAGAATTAAGAACTAGCTTAAAGCTTGGAGTTGGAGTAAATCTGCTTATTTTAGTTACTATGGGTATGATTATGATTGCTCTAATGAACCAAATCATGAAGCCGATTGTAAATATGTCGAAGGTTGCTGGAAAAATTGTGGATGGTGATTTGAATGTGTCTGTGAATGAAAAACAGGGCGGAGAGGTCGGTACCTTGATCAAAGCCTTTAATAGTATGGTACTTGATTTAAAGGATATGATTTCCAATATAAAACAAACCTCAAATACCATAAAGGAATCGTCTTCCACCATACAAGTATCTCTTGAAGCAGTTACAGGCTCCAGTAACGATATATCAAGTGCAACAGAGGAAATTTCGCATGGTGCTTATGACCTAGCAAAGGAGAATAGTCAGGTGTATGAAAATACCAATGAGCTATCATCACATTTAGACAGCATGATTGTGAATGTTGAATCAGTAAATACGAATATAGAATCGATGGAACAGATTAATAGAGAAGGAATAGAGACGCTTGGTAATTTGGAAGGACACTTTAAAGATAGTATTCACGCATTAAATGAAGTGGAAGATAAAATTGAAGCCTTACAAGAAAAATCGACGTCAATTCGCTTGATCGTGGATACAATTGGCGGAATTGCTACGCAAACAAACCTTTTAGCACTCAATGCTTCGATTGAAGCTGCAAGAGCAGGAGAACAGGGCAAGGGGTTTGCAGTTGTTGCAGAAGAGGTTCGTAAACTAGCGGAATCCTCAACACACCAAACCCAAGAAATTGCACAAATAATTCGGGAAATAATTTCCATAGTGGAGTCGACTACTCAAAAAATGGGTGTTACAAGGACATCGATTGCAAGAACGAGCGATGCCTTGTCAACAACGAAGGATATGTTTGAAAAGCTGAGTGATTCTACGGAGGAAGTGGGAAAAAATTCGTATGTCATAATTCAAAGCATTGAATATGTATCACACGCAAAAAATGCGTTATTATCCTTAGTCGAAAACATATCAGCCATTTCGCAGGAAGCAGCGGCTTCCTCAAAAGAGGTCTCAGAAGCGACTATCAGGCAAGAGAAAGAACTTCATGATGTGATGAAGCAAATTAATAAGATGGATACTATTGTGGATGTATTGAATGACTTTGTTCAAAAATATAACGTAGACTAAAGATTTGATTCTACAATCGAAACAAGTATAAGATTGTAGAATCTTTTTTTGAAAGTCAAATAGACAAAGGAGAATTCTTTTGGTAGAATGAAGTACAAATAGAAGGTTATAAGAACGAAGAAAAGAGGATATGAAAATGCTTGGAATTATTGGTGCAATGGATGAAGAAGTGGAAAAATTAAAAGCACAGATGAAAAATGTTTTAATAGAAAAGAAAGCTGGAATGGAGTTTTACCGTGGGCTGCTTGGAGAAAAGGAAGCCGTTGTGGTACGAAGTGGAATTGGTAAGGTAAATGCTGCTGTTTGCGCACAGATTCTAGTAGATGATTTCTCGGTTAATGCGCTGATTAATACAGGGATTGCGGGTTCCTTAAATAAGGATATCAACATTGGAGATATTGTTATCTCAAGCGATGTAGCGCATCATGATGTGGATGCGGTGGCGTTTGGATATCCGGTGGGACAAATTCCAAGGATGGAAGTATTATCCTTTGCAGCAGATCAGGAGTTAGTTTCCTTAGCAAAGGCCTCTTGTGAAACGGTAAATCCAGAAGTGTCGATATTTGTTGGCCGAGTTGTGAGCGGAGATCAGTTTGTTTCGAGCAAAGAAAAAAAGCAATGGATTGAAGAAACCTTTGGGGGACTATGTACGGAGATGGAAGGAGCCGCGATTGCACAGACTGCTTATTTGAATCAGAT
>JASKJZ010000041.1 GCA_030154385.1 Clostridiales bacterium | reverse complement strand
ACCACATTAACAGAGCGTATTCTGTATTATACTGGTGTAAACTATAAGATTGGAGATACTCATGAAGGAACTGCTACCATGGACTGGATGGAGCAGGAGCAGGAAAGAGGTATCACGATCACATCAGCGGCTACGACCTGTCATTGGACGTTGCACAAAGAAACTAAAGTGGCACCAGATGCATTGGAGCATAGAATCAATATTATTGATACTCCAGGACACGTTGACTTCACAGTAGAAGTAGAACGTTCTCTACGTGTACTTGATGGTGCTGTTGGCGTTTTCTGCGCAAAGGGTGGTGTTGAACCACAGTCTGAAAATGTATGGCGTCAAGCTGATACCTACAATGTACCTAGAATGGCATTTATCAACAAGATGGATATCTTGGGTGCTAACTTCTATGGTGCAGTAGATCAGATTAAAACAAGATTAGGTAAAAATGCAATTTGTCTTCAGTTACCAATTGGAAAAGAAGATGAATTCGAGGGCATTATCGATTTATTTGAAATGCAGGCATATATCTACAAGGATGACAAAGGGGAAGATATTGTTGTTACTGAAATCCCTGAAGACATGAAGGATGAAGCGGAGCTTTATCGTGGTGAATTAGTAGAGAAAATCTGCGAGTTAGATGATGAATTAATGATGATGTACTTAGAAGGGGAAGAACCTTCTGTTGAAGAATTAAAGAGAGTATTAAGAAAAGCAACTTGTGAGTGTACAGCTGTTCCTGTTTGTTGTGGATCTGCTTACCGAAACAAGGGTGTTCAAAAGCTTTTAGATGCAGTATTGGAATTTATGCCAGCTCCAACAGACATCCCTTCCATTCAGGGAACTGACATGGATGGCAATCCAATTGAAAAGCATTCTTCTGATGATGAACCTTTTGCAGCTCTTGCATTTAAGATTATGGCAGACCCATTCGTAGGTAAATTAGCATTCTTCCGTGTATATTCAGGATCGATTGCTTCTGGATCTTATGTATTAAATGCAACAAAAGATAAGAAGGAACGTGTTGGACGTATTCTTCAGATGCATGCAAACAAGAGGCAGGAAATTGACCGCGTTTACTCTGGTGATATTGCTGCTGCGGTAGGTTTCAAATTTACAACAACAGGTGATACCATTTGTGATGATCAGCATCCTGTAATCCTTGAGTCTATGGAATTCCCAGAACCAGTTATTGAGCTTGCAATTGAGCCTAAGACAAAAGCTGGACAGGGCAAGATGGGTGAGGCTTTAGCAAAACTTGCAGAAGAAGATCCTACATTCCGTGCGCATACCGATCAGGAAACTGGTCAGACCATCATTGCTGGTATGGGTGAGCTTCATTTGGAAATCATCGTTGACCGTTTGCTTCGTGAGTTTAAGGTAGAAGCAAATGTAGGTGCTCCTCAGGTTGCTTACAAAGAAGCGATTACAAAATCGGTTGAAGTTGACAGTAAGTATGCAAAACAGTCCGGTGGACGTGGACAGTATGGTCACTGTAAGGTTAAGTTTGAGCCAATGGATGCCAATGGAGAAGAATTATTTAAATTCGATTCTGCGGTTGTTGGTGGAGCGATTCCAAAAGAATATATCCCTGCTGTTGGTGAAGGTATCGAAGAAGCAACCAAGGCTGGTATCCTTGGAGGATTCCCAGTAGTTGGTGTGCATGCTACCGTTTACGATGGTTCTTATCATGAAGTCGATTCTTCTGAAATGGCATTCCACATTGCTGGATCTATGGCATTCAAAGAAGCGATGGCGAAAGCATCTGCAGTATTACTTGAGCCTATCATGAAGGTTGAAGTTACCATGCCTGAAGAATACATGGGAGATGTTATTGGTGATATTAACTCTCGCCGTGGACGTATCGAAGGTATGGATGACATCGGCGGTGGAAAGATTGTTCGCGGATTTGTGCCACTATCTGAAATGTTCGGATATTCCACAGACTTACGTTCCAGAACACAGGGACGTGGTAACTACTCTATGTTCTTCGAGAAATATGAGCAGGTGCCAAAGTCCGTACAGGAAAAAGTGCTCGCAACCCGCGCGAAATAGTGCTCTTGCAATAAATATTGCTTGAAAAAAAATCTAATTTGCAATATAATTAGGCATATATGGCGATGCTCCAGATATGGGGCGTCGCAACATAGAAAACCTCTGTTGAGGGGAAAATGAAAAGAAAATGCCCGGGCAAAATGCCTATGAGGCACATATTTTAAAGGAGGACTTTTTAAAATGGCTAAAGCTAAGTTTGAAAGAACAAAAACACATTGTAATATCGGAACCATCGGTCACGTTGACCATGGTAAAACAACTTTAACAGCAGCTATCACAAAAACATTAGCAGAAAGAGTAGCTGGAAACGCAGCTGTTGATTTCGCTAACATTGACAAAGCTCCAGAAGAAAGAGAACGTGGTATCACAATTTCTACTGCTCACGTTGAATATTCTACAGAAAACAGACATTATGCACACGTTGACTGCCCAGGACATGCTGACTACGTTAAGAACATGATCACCGGAGCTGCTCAGATGGATGGTGCTATCCTCGTTGTTGCTGCTACAGACGGTGTTATGGCTCAGACAAAAGAGCACATCTTATTATCCCGTCAGGTAGGTGTTCCTTATATCGTTGTTTTCATGAACAAATGCGACATGGTAGACGATGCAGAATTACTTGAATTAGTAGAAATGGAAGTTAGAGATTTGTTAACAGAATATGAATTCCCAGGCGATGACACTCCAGTTATCCAGGGTTCTGCTCTGAAAGCTTTGGAAGATCCAAACGGCGAATGGGGCGACAAGATTATGGAATTAATGGCAGCAGTTGATAGCTGGATTCCAGATCCACAGCGTGCAATTGATCAGCCTTTCTTAATGCCAATCGAAGACGTTTTCTCTATCACAGGACGTGGTACTGTTGCTACAGGTAGAGTAGAACGTGGTGTTCTTCATGTATCCGAAGAAGTTGAAATCATCGGTGTGAAAGAAGAATCCCGTAAAGTTGTTGTTACCGGTATCGAAATGTTCCGTAAACTTCTTGATGAAGCTCAGGCTGGAGATAACATTGGTGCTCTTCTTCGTGGTGTTCAGAGAACTGAAATCGAAAGAGGACAGGTTCTTGCAAAACCAGGTAGTGTAAAATGCCATAAAAAATTCACTGCTCAGGTTTATGTATTAACAAAAGATGAAGGTGGACGTCATACTCCTTTCTTCAACAACTATAGACCACAGTTCTATTTCAGAACAACAGACATCACAGGTGTTTGTAACTTACCAGCTGGTACAGAAATGTGCATGCCTGGTGACAACGTAGAAATGACCATCGAATTAATTCACCCAATCGCTATGGAGCAAGGTTTAACTTTCGCTATCCGTGAAGGTGGACGTACTGTTGGATCAGGACGTGTTGCTACAATCATTGAGTAATTAGAATTCTTAAGAATTCATTGATGATATAGTATTATGAACTTATGCCGCAATCCCTTATTTATAAGGGGTTGCGGTTTTTTAGTGTGAAAAAGAATAGCGAAAAAGAAAGCTTTCCTGCAAACTTATAACTTGCAAAAAAGGCTCTGTGATACATTTTTGATACTATTTAACACAATTCGGCCAATTAAAGTTAATCCATAAGTGGATAATAATATAACGAAAACTATTATCTAATAAAATTTTGCAAATCTGTGCAAGAGATTATCGTTACCTTCGCAAATTGATAATATAAAAAAGGTTGTGCCATACGAAACTGAACTATGGCACAACCTTTTATCGAAAACAAAATCCTCGCATTAGATACTATTCTTATTTCATTTATAGTAACTGTACTTGTTTTAAACTAAAATTTTAAAATAAGAATAGCATAAATAAAAGACAATAACTATATCAATAATAATAATTAATTTATACTTTCTGCTTTTGTATTCAACTTCTAATGGTTCAAAGATAGAAAGCATAATTACAAATGCAATTAATTTTAAACTATCCTCTAAAATTATTGAATGAAATATTTCGCGAGGAAGGTAAGATTCTAAATAAATATTAGGATTAAATCCGCCTCCTACAAAAAACAAAAAAAAGCAAATAAGGCAAATAATCTTTTTTGACTTTTCTGAAATCTTCATTTTATTCTCTCCTTATAGAAGTAGTCAACCACCTACTCTCTCATATTTATTTGTAGTTATAGATAATATATGTCCGCCAGAATCAAATGAATATATAGCCTCATGATAACAATGTGTATAATATACATTATCAGCTTTAAAATAAACTTCATATATTTGTTCATTAACAGTTACACTATATATTGTACCATTATTAGAAATCATTTCATAAATTTGCCTACCTAATACACCGCAAAATGATAACGGAAGACCTAAATTCTTACCTAGAATAGTTGCTACTGCTAACGCACTTACTTTTGCTTCTGCTAGTTATTAATTTTGAATTTGTAGAAAGAAGCTGGTGCGTAAAATTTGATCCATGTACATCAACAGATGATAAATATCTACGTGTTTTAGGAGTGGAATCAACAAATGATTTTCCTCCTATTATTCACTATTTTTAAGAACAGAATATTGCTTTTATACTCTTACAAGTTATGTATTCAAATAATTTATATTTTTACTTAAACCTCTATACTTCCACCTCCTTATAAAAACTTTTAAAAATAATAACTATTTTGAATACATCTTTACTATATCACAAAATACTAATGTATAACCATTTCCGCCATGAACGTTTAATTTTTCGTCATGAACGTTTATCTATAAGGTAAGCAGTAAAAAAGGTAAGGTGATTTGTGAAGATAATTGAATGTTTTGCGAAACGTATACTTATTTTTTTCATAACTATTTGCTCATGATTCAGTTATGAAACGTTCTGAGAGTAACATGAAGAAAGAACTCTGCATTGATACCCTTTATGCGGTTACTCGACATTATAAATTTGATGGAACAATTCTTCATTCCGACAGGTGCAACCAATACACAAGAGACATTTCATCAGGAGTTGTCCAAAGTAGGTGTTACTCAAAGCCTCAGCGGTGTGAATCATTGCTACGATAACGCAAGGATAGAGAGCTTCTTTGCTATTTTGAAGAAAGAACTTCTCTATCGGATACCGACCTATAAAATGAAACGCGAGGACGTCAAGGGCATCATCTTCAAATATGTATTCACTTATTACAATCGAACAAGAGTCTATACATTAAACCCTGGGGGGTATCTTCCTGCTGTATATAGAGAGCTGTCAGAAGGACGACTTCTGGCAGCATAACCGTCAAAGGAAACAATTTAATGCTAATATATGGTTAAGAAAAATAGAAAATAAACCGATATACAAATTGTTAAGGAAAGCACTAAAATTCAATGGATTGATATTGAATTTTAGTGTTTTGTTTTATGCAAAGGGAGGCTAATTATGAGTATTAGAGAAGTACAGCAAAATAATTACATAACAGGTTATGCAGGATATGAAGCTACTGGAAATGCAAAAACAGATGCATTTTACAGTGGGTTATCATCTGCGGTAGAGAAAGCGGAAGAGAAAGGAAGTGGAGAGGTTTTGGGACTTACGATGCTGCCATATAGTGAAATGATGAGCTATGGTATGTCGGCATTTTATTCTGAAAAATCTACACAGTCAGATCCTATTGTTCGTATTCATTCGAATTATGGGGGAGAACAGCGGTATTATGATGTACATGTAAATGAGGTGAACCCAAGAAATGCATCGCAGCTAGAGATGTTTGCTCTTTCCTGTTATCAGGATGATCAGGGGATTACGGATGCTGGAACCTTTGGTTCATTTAGTAGAATAAAAACATATGCGAGTAATGCATTCATAAATGGAAGCTTTACAGATTTGCAAGATCCAGAGAATGTTTCTATGAAACTGGATTGGGTAGCTATGCTGCAAGAGATAGCGCAGACATATTTGCGAAATAGTCAGACCTATTCACAATATTTGGATGCGGATAAATTAGCAGGAATATTAGACAGGTGGAATGGAAACTTTTAATCCAAAATATATCGAATCATATATGGATGAAGTGATAAAATAAGAGTAATATTTACATGAAGCTAACAAACAATTATAAAAACTATGATAAACTACTGATTGGTAAACATCATAAGAAGTGAGGTTGTATATGAAATTACGTGGGATCTTAATTGCGGTTTTCTCGACGGTCTGTCTGCTAGCCATGGCAATCTTAGCCCTGGTTTCTGGTAGCATGCTTTTTACACAGACGCAAAAAAAGATGGAATATCAAATGCAAAAAGAGGCAAATGAATTATCTGGCAGTATTGATGCATGGATGAATGGGAAGCTTGAGGCAACTTCAAATTTAGCCGCTTTTATGGGAGAGAATATGGATTTGACTAGCACTGCCGAACAGTTGCATTTGATTTTGCAATCACCAGACTATCAGGGCAGCGTATCGGATCTATATGTGGGAACTACAGATGGAAAAATGATTGATGGCTCCTTTGCAACCTTTGATGCAAGCTATGATCCAAGAGAACGTGTTTGGTATCAATTAGCCTCGGTCAGTGATCGTGCGGTGATAACAGAGGCATACGTAGACAATACAACAAAAAAACTATGTGTTTCCGTAGCAAAGGCGATACAGTCGTCACAAGGAGAACAAAAGGGTGTAGTGGCTATGGATATTTTGTTGGACACCATTACAGAGAAAGTAAATGAAACAGTATTTGGTAAAACAGGTCAAGCTTTTTTAGTGGATGAAACAGGAGTATTTTTAGCAAACCAAGAAGAAGCTCTTTTAAATACCTCCATATCAGAGCAGGCAGATATGAAAAATTTGAGTGAGGAACTGCTTGGAAACGAAAACGGCATTCTATCATATAAGCAGGGAAATAGTTCTCGTATTTTGGTGTATAAAAAATAGGGAATACAGGGTGGACGCTAGCTGTTAGCATGGAGAGAAAGGAAGCCTATCAAGAATTTAATCAAGCAAAGGCTTTGTTTTATGGTGTAATTGTTACAATTGGTGTTCTGATTTTAGCACTTTGCTTTGTCTTTTCACAAATTATTGCGGCACCTATTTTGGAGCTTACCAAGGAAGCTAAGCTAGCAGCAGAAGGAAATTTGCAATTACAGATAAAGCCGCGCGGGGCTAAAGAAATCAAAGAGCTTGGAAATGCCTTTCAGCAAATGATTGATAATATTCGAGGGCTCATTGGAAATATAAGCAGTGTTGCAGGCCAACTGGAAGCTTCCACAGAAGAGATATCAAAGGTAACAGAAAGTACGAAGCAGATTTCGAGTGAGATTTCGAAGGCAACAGAGGAGCTGGCAACGGGAGCTGGACAACAGGCTGAGTCGGCTACGAACAGTACACAAAATATTCATCAAATATCCATTGCGATTGATCGGATTAACGAGTATAGCATCCATTCCAATCAGGCAATTGATGCAGTAAATACAGTGGTTGAAACAGGCGTTACATCACTGGAAAAGCAAATGGCCTTGATGGATTCCAATCAGCAATCAACCGAAAAGGTAAGGAAGGGAATTCTTCTGCTGGAGGAAAAATCAACGGAAATAGAGCAAATTATTAATATCATACAAGGAATCTCGGAGCAAACCAATTTGCTAGCGCTCAACGCATCAATTGAAGCTGCCAGGGCTGGTGAGCAAGGAAAAGGCTTTGCAGTAGTGGCAAGCGAAGTCGGAAAGCTAGCGGAGCAGTCAGCATCCTCCAGTGCTACTATCGAACAGCTTTTGCAGGAAATGCGCGCCCGTACGATACAAAGTGTAGAGGAAGTAAACCTTGCGCAGCAAATTGTGGAAAAACAAAAAGAATCAATGGAAGAAATCGAAACAACCTATGATAAAATCCAATCCGCTGTCAATCAAATTGTGGATCGAATTACCCATATTGGAAAGGAGACCGCCAGTCTTCATGAGAGCGCTTCTAGTATGTCGGGTATGATTGAAGATATTGCAGCGATTACCGAGGAGAGTGCAGCTTCTACGGAGGAAGTGGCAAGTGCGGCAACGGAGCAGGTGGCAGCAGTTTCACATATTGAGGAAGAGGCTAAAAGACTTGCAAAAGAAGCACAGGATTTACTATATGCCGTATCCAAATTTCGGTTATAAATAGTTTTGATTCGGCCGAATCGTAAATGTGATTTCAGACAATATTCAATTATAATGTACAAGTTGTGTATATAGTGCTATAATAGCAAGAAATAAAAGAAAAAAATACAGAAATGGAGAAAAAACATGAAAACATATGGTGTCATTGATATTGGCTCTAATACGATTCGATTGGTGCTTTACAAATGGGAGAACCAAGAACTCACCGCGCTTCTTAATAATAAAAATGTAGCTGGACTTGCAGGTTATATCAAAAAAGACAACCATTTAAGTCATGCAGGTGTAGAAAAGGCGGTATGTGCTCTGTCTGAATTCAAGGAAATTATTGAAAAAATGGGCATAGAAGAGGTTCATGTATTTGCTACTGCATCGCTTCGTAACATTACCAATACAGAAGAAGTAGTGAATCGTATTTATGAAAAAACAGGATTTCGGGTGCATGTGATTACGGGAGAAGAGGAAGCGACGCTTGACTATATGGGGGCACTGCATAAGACTTCTGTTAACGATGGCCTGTTAATTGATATTGGAGGCGGCAGTACGGAATTCGTTCATTTTAGGGAGCGGAAGCTGTTAACGGCAAAGTCCATTCGTATTGGTTCTCTAAATTTGTTTTCCAAATATGTGGAGGAAATCATTCCTGGAAAAAAGGAAACGAAAAAAATGACAAGCAAAGTGATAGAGGAACTGGAAGCCTGTGATTTTTTAAAGCAGAACGAGTTACCTGACACTCTTTGCGGGGTTGGTGGTACAGCACGAGCCACGTTAAAAATGATACAAGCCAAATATCCAGAGGATATCGAGGCAGACGGCTCCTATTCTGCAGATACACTTCATAAATTATTTTCTCTATTTGAGGAGGATCGGAGCAGTTTTATCAAGCTTGCACTTCGAAATGTTCCAGATCGGTCACATACGATTCTTCCGGGTCTTATTATTTTAAAGAATATTGTGGAATATTGTGGAGTAAAGAAAATTGTGACCTCCCCTTATGGTGTAAGAGAGGGATATCTTTACTCGGTCTTGAAAGGAGAAGAAAAAACGAAAGATGAGTCAAATAACGGATAAACATTTTATGCAAAACCGTGAGATTTCATGGCTTCGTTTTAATGAACGTGTACTTGACGAGTCAATGGATGAAACCGTACCATTATTGGAGCGGTTAAATTTTGTATCTATTTTTTCTAGTAATCTGGATGAGTTTTTTATGATACGCGTTGGAAGTCTTTTTGATTTGATGAACCTTAAGGAGGCTTCCTATGATAATAAAACGGGTATGACTCCAAAGCAGCAATTGGATAAAATCTATGATTTTGTTCGCCCTCTCTATCAAAAAAGAGAAGTGATTTATTTTAATTTAGAGCGACAGCTACGTCTGCACGACATCTATCAGTTGAGCTATGAAGAGCTTGAAAAAGGGGAACGAAAATATGTGGATCAATACTTTCATGATAATATTAGTCCAATCTTATCGCCGCAAATTATAGATACACATCATCCGTTTCCACATTTGCAAAACAAGGTTCTGCATGTGGGCGCGGTATTGTCCAATAAGGACAAAATATGTTTTGGTCTTGTACCGCTTCCGATTGCAATTCCAGAGGTTGTATTTTTGCCAGGAAGTCAGATCCGTTGTATACGAAGTGAAGATATTATCAGTCATTACTTAAAAGAGCTTTTTCGATTTTATCAGGTGAAAGAAAGTGTTGTGCTTTGCGTGACGCGTAATGCAGATGTGAATTTAGAAGATGAGGCCTATAATGATGAAAAGGACTTTCGTATTAAGATGCGTAATGTAATCAAGCAAAGAACACGCCTCGCACCGGTGCGTCTCGAACTTTCCAATAGTATCGGAAAAGAATTTATGGAGTTTTTATGTTCTGAATTAAAATTAAAGGAGGCACAGGTTTATCAGACGAAGGCTCCGCTTAAAATGGAATGTGTGTCGTTTTTATCCGAGCGACTGACGAAGGAGAAGAAGCGAACGCTTCGTTATCGCCCCTATGTGCCGCAGCCTTGTAGTGAATGGAGTCCAAAAGATAGTATACTAAAGCAAGTAAAGGAGAAGGACATCTTACTTTCCTATCCATATGAAAGTATGGAGCCGTTTCTTAAGCTAATAAAGGAAGCAGGCCGAGATGAGGCGACGATATCCATTAAAATTACCATATATCGCTTGGCAAACAAAGCGAAGTTAGTTGAGTATTTGTGTGCGGCCGCAGAGAATGGTAAGGAAGTCACGGTATTAATAGAGCTACGTGCCAGGTTTGACGAAAAGAACAATATCGACTGGTCAGAACGCTTAGAAGAAGCTGGCTGTAATGTGATTTATGGCTTCGAGGATTACAAGGTGCATTCTAAAATTTGCCTGATTACACGAAAAGAAAGAGATAACATTACGTATATTACGCAGGTTGGAACGGGTAATTTCAATGAAAAAACAGCGTGCTTGTATACGGATCTTGCACTGATTACCGCAGACAAGAATATTGGCCTGGACGCCGTTGAGTTTTTTAAAAATATGTCAATCGGCAATTTGGAGGGAATGTATCAGCAGCTGTTGGTATCCCCGGTCTCCCTAAAACGACAGGTTATTGATTTAATTGATCGGGAAATCGAAAAGGCGGAAAAAGGACGAATCCTGATTAAGATAAATTCCATTACAGATATTGATATCATCGAAAAACTAAAGCAAGCTTCTTGTGCAGGTGTACGGGTGAAAATGATCGTTCGCGGTATTTGTTGTCTGTTGCCAGGGATTGAAGGGCGCACTGAGCATGTCATTGTAGAAAGTATTGTGGGGCGTTTTTTGGAGCACTCAAGAGTTTACTGCTTTGGTACAGGAGAGGAAGAGCGGATGTTTATTTCTTCTGCCGACTTTATGACCAGAAATACAGAGCGGCGTGTTGAGGTAGCGTGTCCAATTTTTCAAGAAGAAATTCGCGAAAAAATTCATCGCATCCTTGAGGTGGCAGAATTTGATACGGAGAAAGCGAGAGTAATGCTGCCAAGTGGGGCATATCGTGAAAAAGCAAAAAAAGGGAGCTCCGTTGACAGCCAAGTTCTTTTGATGCAGGAAGCAGAGGAGCGCGCAGTCAACGCAGCAGGTAACGAAATTGAACCAAACCATGGTATTTTGAAATGGTTTGTTAAGCGAATTAAAGAGAGAAAGAGATAAAAAACTTTGGAGTCATTTTTTGATTCCAAAGTTTTTTATCTTGTTCTCTTAATTGCTTGTAATTGCGTGATGCCTTCGGGTTTGCTATAATTGGGAATAACATAGTGCATGAATTGCTAGGGGGAAA
>JASKJZ010000040.1 GCA_030154385.1 Clostridiales bacterium | reverse complement strand
CTCTTCCGATCTTGTATTGATATTAATACATAAATGAATAATGATTAGATTAGGGCGGTACGAGAGTGTACCGCCTTTTAAAATTAAAAGTACATAATAATGAGAAATAATCACAGTATTATGTTGATTATATTAAAAAAAAGGGTATAATAGAATATAGAATAGAAGGTGAGGTAGATATCATGTTAATACAGTTCAATTTTAAAAATTATAAATCCTTCAGAGACGAAGCTACATTAGACCTATCAGCAGCTAAAATGACAGAATTTTCAGATCGTGTTGTTTGCCTTGGTAGTGAGAAAATTCTTCCGGTTGCAGCTATTTATGGAGCAAATGCAAGTGGTAAGTCAAATGTATACAACGCATTTGAATACATGACGGAATATGTGGTGGATTCATTTAAATATGGTGACGAAGAAGAAAAATTTACAGAATATAGACCTACTCCATTTTTGTTTGACAGCAAATCAGAAAATGTAGAATCCAGCTTTGAAGTCTATTTTACAATACCTGGTGATAAAGCGCAAAAATCATATAACTATGGGTTTTGCATTGGTAAAGTGGGAATTACAGAAGAATGGTTAAATGTAAAAGCAAAGACAGCAAGAAAATATAGTTCTGTATTTTATCGTTCAGAGGATACTTTGGATCTGACAGGTATTCCAAAGAATAGCAGAGAGAATATTGAAATTGCTCTAGAAAAGCAGGTTCTGATTGTATCCTTGGGTGCCAAATTAAAGATTGCAAAATGTAAAGCAATCCGTGATTGGTTCGTTACAAATCAATTTGCAGATTTTGGAGATGTGATTACCAATTTCTTCATGTCAAGAAGATTGCCAAAAGAGTTCGTAGAAGATAAAAACGTACAAAAGAAAGTAGTTGAATATTTTTCATCTTTTGATGAAAGCATTAAAGACTTTCGTGTTGAAAAGATTCCAGCAGAGGGAGACTCCAGTGGACTAAAGTCCACAGAAGATAAATACAAAATTAATGCGCTTCATAAAAAGATAGACTCGGATAAAATGGCAGAGATTCCATTGGCTATGGAATCCGCAGGAACCTTAAAAATGTTTGCTTTATATCCGGAGCTACAGGAAGTAATCAACAAAGGAAGCGTATTTTTTATTGATGAATTAAATGCACGATTACACCCATTACTGGTAAGAAACTTTATACTTACATTTTTAAATCCACAGATAAATGTAAATCATGCACAGTTGGTATTCACAACGCATGATACATGGCAGCTATCGAATCAATTGCTTAGACGGGATGAAATTTGGTTTACTGAAAAAAGTCATCAAGGAATATCGACCTTATATTCACTAGCAGATTTTGTGGATGAAGATGGAACTAGAATCAGGAAGGATGAGAGTTACGAAAAAAATTATTTGATTGGTAAGTATGGCGCAATTCCAACCTTAAAGAGCATTGACATTTTTAAGGAGGGTTAAGATTGGCAAGAAACGAAAGAACAGGTAATCGAAAAACAAGGGAACAACGCAAAAAGATCAGAATACCTGAATTGGGGTATTATCTGATTGTTACAGATACAGAGGCTACAGAACGCTGTTACTTTAATGGATTACGAGATGATTTGCCAGCAGATATCCAAGGTAAATTAGTTATAAGTGTAATTGAAACTAAAACCCGCGACATGATAGATAAATGCATGAAATTGACAGCATATGAAGCTCAGTATCGCATACCTTGGATTGTGTTTGATCGAGATCAAGTGAAAGATTTCGATGCAATTATCCGAGAAGCAAAAGAAAAAGGAATAGGAGTAGGCTGGTCAAATCCATGTTTTGAAATTTGGTTGTGCGCCTACTTTGGTTCCATGCCTGCATTGCGTGAATCATGGACGTGTTGTTCTGAATTCGGGAAAGTGTATGAGAGTAGAACAGGACAAAAGTATTCTAAAGCGGACAACGGCATGTATAGTAGAATTTGCAAGAATGGTGATGAAAAGAAGGCTATTAGTGTTGCGCAACAAAAACTTGAGCAGTGTATAAGGGATGGAAAAGTAAAACCATCGGAGATGTGGCCGTGTACTACGGTGCATGAGTTGGTGGGGGAGATACGGATAAAAATTGTAAAGGAGGGTAGGAATGCTTAATGACCTAAAAAACAGAGGTGTAAAAGATGTTTTGTTTTTCTGTGTAGATGGTCTCGCAGGCTTCAAAGAAGCTATCAACATAGCATAGTTTTATTCAGCTATCACTTTACAATTCCTTTTCAGCAGCCCTTAATACATTTGGAATTGAAGCTTTTGTTATCAAGGAAATGAATTGAAGATATTGACTTCTATCCAAGCTGTTTATATCAGTAATAAGTTCAATCAGTATTCCTGCAACTGCTTCTGAATATACATGGGTCAGATGTTTTTTAAAAAGGGGTTTAACATGGAGGTGATTCTCTTTTTCAATGCCATTGATATATGCGCCTACAACGTTATCGAAATCACTGGAAAGAAATTTTTTTAGCTGTTCACGGCCCATACTATCATAGGCACAAGCTAAGATATGTTTGTTGCTTTCTACATAATCTAATATGAAATTGACGGTATCTTCAAAATTTAAAAGCAAATCAAATTGTTCAACAACAGTGATAGCTTCTTGGTCCAGAGTCCATTTCAATAATGCATAAATATCGACAAAATGATAATAGAAAGTTTTGCGGTTTACCCCGCAATCTTTAATCAGTTCGCTGACAGTAATCTTTGAAAGAGGTTTTTCAAGCATAAGCCTTTTTAAAGATTCTGACAGCGTTTTTTTTGTATTAAAAGTGGTGACTTCATGTTTCATCTGAATGCTCCCTTGTATATATTATCCTGTTTATTCTGTATTTAGTATACAGTTGACCATGAAATTTTTCAATGGACATTTTAGGCTGTTTTAACCATTAGATAAAATCAATCCAAATTTGGGTATATTAATTTGCCCATCAAATACATAGCAAATGTCCCATTTTTACACAAACCAATAGAACTTGCCCATTTTATTATGTAAAAAAATCCGTTAATATGCATCTGAAAGCGAGGAACAATGCTATGGAGAAAAATGAGTATTTCATTTCATTGCAAACTCAGATTGGAGAGCGCAAAGGAAAAATGAGATTTGTATTTGATGAGATGAATGTGATTGGTGAGTTGGAAATTTTAAATTGTAGGAACTCATTCATAGGAAAAAGACAAAAAAATGGGACGTACAAATTAAATGGGTCGATCACAACATTAGTTGGTGAGATGCAATATGAAGCAGAGGGAATCATACAGGATGAATATCTATCTTTTACTCTGACAGAGGGAGAACATGAGTATAGGATTCATGGGACGAAAGATATAAAAAGGAGCAAAGAAAATGAAGAAATTTTATGAGAACGTAGTGAAGCATACAAAGTTAATTATCATTGTATTCATGGTGTTATTTCTTGTATGTGCGATTTGTAAACAATTTATATCCGTTAATTATGATATGAATGATTACCTTCCAGAAGACAGTGCATCAACAGTCGCATTAGATGTAATGGAACGGGAGTATGAAGGAGGAATCCCGAATGCCAGAGTTATGGTAAAGGACGTAACGATTCCAGAAGCACTTGAAATGAAAGAAAAATTGTTGGGGATTGATGGTGTAACTGATGTTACCTGGCTAGATGATAGTGTCAATATTTTAGTTCCAATGGAAACTATGGATGAAAATATCGTCTCCAATTACTATGTAGATGATAATGCACTTTTTTCTGTGACGATAGAAGAAACGAAAAGAATGGAAGCTGTTGATGCGATTAGGGAACTGATTGGTGATGAAAATTGCATGACTGGCAGTGCGGTGACAACAGCTGTTGCTACAACAAGTACTGTCAGTGAAATCACAAGAATAGCGGTGATAGCAGTAATATTTACATTGGCTGTGTTGCTTTTAACGACTACATCGTGGATAGAACCAGTTATTATCTTTTTAGGATTAGGAGTAGCCATTATTATCAATGCAGGGAGTAACCTGATATTTGGGGAGATATCCTTTGTAACCAATGCAGCAGGGAGCATATTGCAGTTAGCAGTTTCACTAGATTATTCTGTGTTCTTGCTGCATCGTTTTGCGGAATGCAGACAAATAGAGTCGAATCCAAAGAAAGCAATGGTAAATGCATTATGTCTTTCTACAGGGTCTATTGCATCGAGTGGTTTAACTACAGTGATTGGGTTTTTAGCACTTTGTCTGATGCGTTTTCAGATTGGTCCGGATTTAGGACTTGCCCTTGCAAAGGGAATAGGAATTAGTTTGATTACCGTATTTATATTGATGCCAGCAATCTTTTTATCAACTTATAAATGGATTGATAAAACATCACATCGTGCTTTTTTACCAGAGTTCAAAAAGTTTGGAAAGAGCGTTACGAAATTTATGATACCTATGGTGTGCGTGTTTTTTTTACTGATTGTTCCGGCCTATCTTGCATCTAATTCCAATGACTATTACTACGGCGCTTCCCACATATTCAATGAGAAAACTCAGCTTGGAAGCGATACAAAGAAGATAGAGGATGTGTTTGGTAAAAAGGATACCTATGTACTAATTGTGCCAAAGGACAGTACAGCGACGGAAAAAGAATTATCAGATGCACTTCATGAAATTCCGAAGGTAGATACGATTTTATCCTATGTAGATACAATTGGTGTAGAAATACCTGAGAGTTATTTAGAGGATACTATTTTATCAAAGTTGAACTCGGAGCATTATACAAGAATGGTTCTAACTGTAGATGTGGATTATGAAGGTTCTGAGACATTTGAATTAGTTGAAACAATTCGAAGTACAGCAAATGAATATTATCCGGGTGCATATTATTTAACAGGTGAAGGTGTCAGTACCTATGATTTAAAGAATACCGTTACAGCGGATATGTTGAAAGTGAATTTGGTAGCAATTGGTGCAGTATTTTTAGTGTTGCTTCTTACCATGAAGTCAATTACACTCCCCATAGTTTTGGTAGCCAGCATAGAAACGGCAATCTGGATCAACATGGCAATACCATATTTTGGAGGACAATATATTTTCTATATTGCATATTTAATTATAAGTTCGGTTCAATTAGGAGCTACTGTAGATTACGCAATTCTTTTAACAGAGAGATATAAGGAAAACAGAGAGTATCTTCCAAAGAAAGAGGCAGTGTCAGAAACGATTTCAAACGTATTTGTATCCATATTAACATCAGGAAGTGTTCTTACGGTTGTAGGGTTTCTGCTAGGAAAAATGTCTACACATGGATTACTCTCACAGCTAGGATATTTTCTTGGTAAAGGAACGATCTGTTCTGTGCTCATTGTATTGTTTGTATTACCAGGACTGCTCTATATATTTGATAAGGTTGTTATGATGGATTTTAAAAAGAAGACAATTACGAAAGAAAAGAAAAATAGGAAGGATGATTAAAATGAAAAATAAATACTTAAAAAAAATAGTATGCTATATGATGGTAGGAACCATCGTAGCTGGAACCATATCAATGAATGCTTTACCTGTGAGTGCAGCAGCCGCAAATTCTGAAAAAGAAGAAGTAATATATGTAATGACAAATGCGGATGGAACAGTTTTAAATGTAAATGTTGTAAATAGTTTTTTTGGTGGTGAAATCACAGATTATGGCGACTATACTGCTGTTAAAATGATGAATACAAATGATGTGATTACGCAAAATGGGGATGCGATTAGTATTAATGGTACATCTGATAAAGTTTATTACCAGGGAACTTTATCAGAAGCAGAACTACCATGGAACATCAGCATCCAGTACTATATGGATGGAAAAGAATATACGTCATCGGAAATTGCAGGAATGTCAGGAAAGCTGGAAATAAAATTTAAGATTACGAAAAATTCGAAATGCAAGTCAGATTTCTATGAAAATTATGCGCTTCAAGCCGCATTTACACTTGGCACCAATAGATGCAAAAATATCCAAGCTGCGGATGCAACGATTGCAAACATTGGCAGTGACAAACAGTTATCCTTTACCATTCTACCAGGAAATGGAATAGATACTACGATTACAGCTGATGTAACAGACTTTGAGATGGATGCGGTTTCAATCAATGGAATAAAATTAAATTTGAATGTAGAAATTGATGATGCGGAGTTAATGGATAAAGTTGAAGAATTGATGGAAGCAATGGCTAAATTAGATGATGGTACAGGTACATTAAGGGATGGTACAAATGACTTGAAAGCAGGAGGAGACGGTTTAGTACAAGGTGTTGCAGATTTAAAAAGTGGTGCAAGTTCTTTGGATGATGGAGTGATGACACTACAGACAGGAATGTCTAAGTTACAGAGTGGACTGGATACATTGGATAGTAAATCATCAAGTCTTACAGATGGATCGAAAGAAATGTTAAATGCCTTGAATACGATTCAAGCAAAATTAAGTGGGGTATCTGCATCAACAGAAAATCTGACAGCACTTGTTACAGCTTCAGGACAGATTAAGCAAGGAATTTCAGACTTAAGCACAGGTGTGTCGTCTTTGCAGAACTCGGTTGGATATGCACAATATAAAGCTGCAATGAGTGCAAATGGCTTAAATATAGATGACTTAGTGGCAGGTAATGCGCAAATGATAAGTAGCTTAAATGGTCAGATTGCATCTCTGACAAAATCGCTCAATTTGATAAGAGACATTCCGGGATACGAAACACAAGTTGCAGAATTGCAGGCACAAATTACGAATTTATCAAGTATTGTTCAATTGTTGTCGGGGAATAGTGCTGCAATTAGTGGAACGGAAACTTATTTGGACACCGTTTCTGGTGGTGTTTCACAGCTTGCCACAGCAGTTACGGAATTAGAAACAAAATATGCTCAATTCGATTCAAAAATAGGAGAACTTGCGAATGGTCTAAGTGGTATGGCTACAAGTATGTCTGAATTAGCGAGTGGAATCAATACGTTAGTAACAGAATATGAGTCTTTAGATCAAGGAATCAAGGAATATACAGTAGGTGTAGCAAGTATCGTTGCAGGTTACTCAAAGCTGGTAGAAGGTGTAAAAGCATTAGCTGATGGTAGTTCAAAGCTGTTGTCAGGAAGTAACACTCTTATGTCAGGAACCACAGAGTTACAAGCTGGAATCAAATCAGTATATGATGGAACCATTGAATTAAAGGATGGTACATCTGAATTAAATGAAAAAACATCTGATATGGATTCACAGATACAGAACCAAATTGATGAGATGTTAGCATCCGTCCAAGGGGATAAAACAAAAACGGTTTCATTTGTGTCAGAAAAAAATACAAATATTGATTCTGTACAATTTGTAATTAAGGCAGCAGCAATTACAAAAAAAGAAGTAAATGTTGTTGAAACGACGGAAAATAAAAATTTGAGTTTTTGGGAGAAGTTATTGAAGTTGTTCCGATAATGATGAAATAGATGAAGGAAAATATGCATTCACTTGGAAATAGTATTTCGATAGTGACGTCAGAAGGTTGTCGTTTAGTGTTATTTAGACTTTCCCATATAGAATCACCGAGTCGGTGATATGGAAGCAAATTTATTTCAACTCCTTGACTTAATTGATACTTCACAAATTTTGAAACTGCCTCTATGTTTTCATAAGAGGTTTTTAAGCCAGGGATGACAGGAATTCGAATTATGATAGGGATGGAAAAAATAATCGGATGGAATTACTTATACCAGATACGTCGAAACGGAGACGATTATGAATAAAAGAGTGTTTGCCTTTTAAAACGTAAAAATAGTTTAGCGAAGAAAGGTGAATTGAGTTGCTTAAGATAGAACGCTAGTAGTAATTTCTATGGAGTGCTGGTATATCAATACGATATATCAGCATTTTTCTTTTCAAAAAAAAATAAATAGATTATACTAAACATGACATATAGTTGACGTGTTTTGCGTGATATTATTGTAAATACGAGGAGAAGTGAGATGCGATATACATGGATAGACGATTTTCTGCTAAACAAACGAGGAGTAACAAAGGATTTACAGGCAGAATGGAATTGGATTAGATATCATGTGGGAGGTAAAATGTTTGCAGCAATCTGCCTTGGAGAAAATAATGAGCCTTATTATATAACCTTAAAGCTAGACCCTTGCGAAGGAGATTTTTTACGACAGCAGTATGAAGATATTATTCCAGGCTATTATATGAATAAGGTGCACTGGAATTCTATCAAACCTGATGGAGAAGTGCCAGATGAATTCCTAATGGATTTGTTAGAAAAATCATATGAACTGGTACTTGGTGGATTTAGTAAAAAGAAGCAGAGAGAAATTATAGGTCTTAGCTGTTGCGGAACAGATTGCACCAGGTGCTCATTTTATGGAAATATGTGTCAAGGATGCAATGAAACAGGTGGAAAAGTATTTCATGCTCCAAAAGGAAAGGCATGTCCAATCTATGCATGTGCTGTTCAGCAAAACAAAAGGGCAAATTGTGCCAGATGTGACCAATTACCATGTGAAATCTGGATGAATACAAGAGACCCGCAGATGTCAGAAGAACAGTTTTTAGCTAGTGTTCAGGAGCGAATAGATTGTTTGAAAAATAAATGTGAGCTTATCTGATGCAAGGAAGGTTGCGCCAGAAAAAAGGAAGACCGTTATTCGACATCCGATTAAGCCTGCTTAAATAATACCGCTTCGTTCCGAGGGACAGATGCTTCAGCTTAATTTGTGGATAAAAAAACGACTTATTGAGAAAGGGAGGTTAATTATGAAATATTTAGGATCATGTCTATGTGGTGAAGTTACTTACGAAGTAAAAGGAGATTTTGAAAAATTTTATCTATGCCATTGCGAGCGATGTCGCAAAGATACAGGTTCTGCACATGCAGCTAATTTATTTTCTTCTACGGCCAAGCTAAGGTGGCTGTCTGGTCAAGAAAAAATAAAAACTTTTAATTTTCGCTCTGAAGGACACATAAAAAGTTTTTGTACGAATTGTGGATCAGCTCTGCCAAATTTACAAATGGATGGAAAATTATTGGTCGTTCCAGCAGGAAGCATGGACAGTGATATAAACATTAGACCGCAAGGACATATCTATTGTGCAAACAAAGCAAATTGGGATACTAAGCTTGAGGAAGTACTAAAGTTTGATGAACTCCCAAAACAATCTCAATAAAACGAACAAAAGAAGATATATTAAGCCGCTTGCTTCAACATCTTTGATGTAAAAGCAGGCGTTTTTTATTATTATTAAATTCTACATAACTTCTCCAAATTTACTAGATATACTTGCAGATAGGAAATAGTGAAGGAGGTCTGTGTGTGGAAACAGGAATGAAAAGTAAGAGATTTCATATCAACGGTATGTCATGTATTCGCTGTCAGAATAAGATTGAGAAGAAGCTAAAAAACACAGCCGGCATCGAAACGATCCGTGTAAGCTATAGCGAAGGAATAGCAGAAGTTACCTATGATGCCGATATTATTAAGCAAAAGGAAATAAAAGCAGTCATTGAAAAATTGGGCTACCAAGTGGTGACAAGGAATAAATCAAATCACAATCTTTTTAATACGGCGGCAATGCTTGCCATTATCATCAGTCTTTATAGCCTATTATCAGAGTTTGAGGTTCTGAATCTGCTTGTTCCAAGTCAGCTGGCGAATAGTAAAATGGGATATGGAATGTTATTTGTTATTGGACTAATAACTTCTGTTCATTGCATGGCGATGTGCGGTGGAATAAACCTGTCTCAATGTATTTCGAACGGGGAAAAGGGGAAAGTTGAAAAAAAATGGCTGCAAATAGCTAGACCTGCATTTTTATATAATGCTGGCCGTGTGATATCGTATACGTTAGTGGGATTTATTCTTGGTGGCATCGGATTCCTTTTGGGCGGTGGAACGAATGTTGGTCTTCCTGTTTTTCTACAAGGAGTTCTTAAGCTTATCGCTGGTATGTTTATGGTTATTATGGGCATTAATATGCTGGGGATTGTCCCTGTGCTGCGTAAGTTACAGCCGCGAATACCGAAGTTACTTACGCATAAAATTGGAAATGAAAAAGAAAAAAGAAACAGCCCATTTCTTGTTGGACTGTTAAACGGTCTTATGCCTTGTGGTCCGCTACAGTCCATGCAGATTGTAGCATTCGCTACGGGGAATCCGATTGCGGGGGCACTTTCCATGTTGTTGTTTAGTTTTGGCACGGTACCGTTAATGTTAGGACTTGGTTCAATTGTTTCTGCTCTCGGGCAGAAGTTTACGAAAAAGGTAATGAGCATTGGAGCAATTCTAGTAGTTGTACTTGGATTAGCCATGCTATCCCAGGGTGGAAGTCTTTCCGGTTTGTTACGGCCAGATATGCTTTTGCCCCTTGTTATTGGGTTAAGTGTAATCGCTGTGATTGGAGATATTCCGTTTAAAAAGCAGTCATATAAAGTAATTAGCACCGCCGCAACGGTTTTTGTTGTTGTAATTATGATTTCTGTGCTAGACCTCGGGAGCGTAATTGGAAGTAAAGCAGTAGATAGTAGTGCTGATGTTACGGTAATGGATGGAAAACAGGTGATAAACTCAACCTTGTCTTCTGGTAGTTATCCAAACATTACCGTACAGGTTGGAATCCCCGTGAAATGGACGATAGATGCGCCAGAAGGCAGCATCAATGGGTGCAACTATCAGATTAATATTCCTGCGTTTGGTATAGAACGATTTGCATTTGAGACGGGGGAAAATGTAATTGAATTTACACCAACAGAAGCAGGGAAATACCAATACAGTTGCTGGATGGGAATGATTCGAGGAACGATAACAGTTACACAGACACCAAAAAAATAAGTAAAAATTAGACTTGGAAAGAGGGCTCATGATAGAGTAAACTATATTTGCGAGGGAAAGGAGGGATTTACAGTGCAAAGAAATCAAAAAAATGTTTTGATTGTGGATGATGAGCCGAAAATTCTTGAGGTAGTGACTGCACTTTTTTTGAGCAAAGGGTTTTGTACGTTCACCGCCGAAACAGGAGCAGAAGCACTTCAAATCGCTGCCGCCGAAAATATCGCACTTATCGTGTTAGATCTTATGCTGCCTGATATTTCAGGACTTGAGGTTTGTCGTCGATTACGTAACACATCCAGAGTACCTATCTTAATGCTGACCGCGAAGACGGAGGAAGAAGATTTACTGGTGGGGCTTGGCAGTGGTGCGGATGACTACCTTACGAAGCCATTTAGTCTGAAGGAGCTTTATGCACGAGCGGAAGCGATTCTTCGGCGCGCGCAGATTGACTTGATGCCGCTTACCGTTCGAAATTCCTATCGAGATGGAGACTTCATCGTGGACTTTGAAAAACATGTCTTTAAAAAAGCAGGGCAGCCGATTACGTTAACCCCCAATGAGTTGAAAATATTAGCGGCAATGATTAAATATCCAGGAAAAGTGTTTACACGTGATGAACTGATCGCGATCGCATTAAGTGATGAATTTGATGGAAACGATCGTGCCATTGACAGCCATATCAAGAAT
>JASKJZ010000039.1 GCA_030154385.1 Clostridiales bacterium | reverse complement strand
GGAGTGAATCTATTAATTGTTGATGATGAACCATTAGAGGTGACAATCATTGAAGGAATGATACAAAAAGAAGCATATGACCTGGAGGAAATATATACCGCTTATAGTATGCGGCAGGCGATAGAAATTATGGAATCCCATCAGGTGGATATACTGCTGAGTGATATTCAGATGCCAAAGGGGAGCGGGCATCAGCTCGTGGAATGGACAAGGGAGCATGACTTAAAGGTTGCCGTTATTTTTTTGACCAGTCATGCTGTTTTTGAATATGCAAGAGAAGCAATTCGGCTTAATGTAGGGGAATATCTCCTAAAACCAGTGGAAAAGCAGTCACTTGAAAAGGCGCTATTTGCGGCGGTTGAAACAAGAAAGGAAGCATATCAGATTGAGCAGAATAAACGAAAGGCACAGGTTTGGAACCTAAGCCAGAATCTTTGGAAGCAGGAATTTTGGCAGACGCTTTTATTTGGTAGTGAAGATCTGCCCCTTTCTCTTATCCTAAATCACTTTGAAGCAAAAGGAATCCATTATCAAAGTAAAACGCAAATGACTCCAATTTTGATAGCATGGAAGCACCGGGATTGGAAAGAAGTGGTGTGGAGTAATCAAACCATTGCATTTGTTATAAAAAATGTGGCATCGGAAATGCTGTGGGGAAATACAGAGATTGGGGATATGGTGGAAAAAGACGGGAATCTATATGTATTGTTTGAACGACGGGAAAATACAGCGACATACCTTTATGAGAAGTGTGAGGTTATGTTAAAGGCTTTGCTATCCTATTTGACGATTTGTGATATCACAATCTACATCGGAGAAGAGAGCTCACTTGATGTATTACGAGCTGCGGTCGATCATTTGAAAGAAGCAGAAGAAAATGATATTCGTAAGGCAAGCGGGGTTGTGGCGGTAAATAAGGACATGCCTTATAAGGACTCGTATCACAAACCAGAAATCAGGCTATGGGTAAGTGAACTTATGAGCGGTCATTATCAAAAAAGCTTACGAGAAATCGATGCCTATCTCCATCAAATGGAAAATAGCGGTGTGCAAGGTCAAACCATATTAAGCCGCTTTCAGCATGATTTTTTACAAGAGCTGTATGGAATTTTGCAGGAAAAGCATATTCAGGCAAGTTCGATTTGGAAAGAAGAAAATCAAATTCGCATGTTCAATGACGCAGTGAAGTCGATAAAAGATATGAAGCTTTGGCTTCGAGAGATTACAAAGTATTTACTAGACTATCAGGAACAAGTGGAGAAGAGTTCCGATTTAATTAGGGAAATTACAAACTATATCGCAGTGAACCTCGAAGGGGAGCTTTCTCGAAATGAATTAGCAGAGCAAGTATACCTGCATCCAGATTATTTATCGCATATCTTCAAGAAACAGATGGGAATATCGATTTCGGATTATATCATAAGGGAGCGCATGAATCGGGCAAGAGTTTTATTAAGTACAACGTCGGATACGATTTCTGAGATTGCATCAAAGGTGGGATATCCCAATACCGCTTATTTTACCAAGCTATTTAAACGTGCGACGAACATGACCCCTAAAGAATATCGAAATGCTACATAAGAAAGGAAGCTACTATGAAGCGGTTTTCTTCACTAAAATATCGGATCACATTTTTAATTATGGCATGTGTTCTGATTATTTCTATTATTATCATTGGCTATAATGCGTACATATTAAAAATGAAGGACGAGAGAGTAAGCCGTTCGCTCGAAAGTACGCTTAGTCTTTATTGTGATGAGATTTCGGTCACGCTAGACAATGTGGAATCTTTTCTTCTTACCAAATGCTTCGTTGAGGAGGATATTAAGAGGCTTAGTCAGCCAAGAGAAGAGACCGATCGGTATTTAGCTATACTGAAGATAAAAAATGAATTTTCAAAATCCATTGGAAACTATAATATGCTGGACGGGCTTTTTTTATATGATGCGGGGCATGATATATTTATTGCACAGGCTAAGGATGGAGGAACGAAAGAGGTTCGTGACAATTTAGTGAAAATAACGAGCACCTTTGATTTGGTAAGTCAAAAGGGGGATAATACCTGGTTTTCTGTTCTTATAGGTGGAGAATATTATTTTATCAAAGTGTATCGCTTACAACAGATTTATGTGGCAAGCTATTTGAAGGTTTCGACAATCATTGGAAGTCTTCCTCAAATCGTCCTGGCGAAAAATGACTATGCGCTCATGTGCGATGGAGAGGGAAAAATTTTGGATCGGCGACTGCAATATGTTCCATTTGTCCTACAGGGGCAGGAAAGAGTCCGTATACGTGGAAAATCCTACGATTCGATACAGGTAGCGTCGAAGTCAAAAGCGTTTTCTTTTGCCATATTGGAGAGTCGAAGCGGTATTTTTCGTGATAATAACCTCGTGTGGAGCCAATTTATACTGGTTGTGTTAGGGACTATCATTATAGCAGGAATCAGTGTTTATTTTATTAAAAGCAAGTTTACACTTCCAATCACGAATTTGATTGATGCAATGAATCAGTTAAAGGCTGGAAATCTGGAGGTAAATCTTTCCGCAGGAAAGCAGTTTGATGAATTTCAGATCGTGAATGAAACCTTTGACGAGATGAGTCGGGAAATCAAAAAATTAAAAATAGACGTATACGAAGAAATGTTAAATAAGCAAAAGGTGGAGCTTTTATATTTGCAGGAGCAGATTAATCCGCATTTTTTAACCAATTGTATGAATCTCATAAGAAATCTTTCCATTGTAGGGGATAACAAGAAAATAGAAGAAGCATCCATCTTAATAAGCAAATACATGCGCTACACCTTTACCGTTAGTGGAATGATTACGATAGAGCGAGAGCTTGAGCATGTAAAAAATTATGAGACCCTGCAACGAATGCGATTTGGAAATCAAATGGATATTTGGATTAAGGCCGACCCCGAATTGTTACAGCAAGAAGTTCCCATTATGCTGATACAGACCTTCGTGGACAATGCGCTAAAGCATCAGCTAGATCCTGATCTTAGCCTGCGAATCAAGATTGTAATTGAGAGGTGGGTTGTAGAAGGAGAATGCCAGGGAATAGCGGTGTTAATCGCGGATAATGGGGATGGATTTTCGAATGAGATATTAGAAAAACTACAGCGTCATGAAAAGATTGTCAATGAAGTAGGTGACCATATTGGCATCTATAATGTATGCCAGAGGTTGGATATTTTGTATGATAAAAAGGCGTTGATCAATTTTTTTAATGAAAATGGAGCGTGTGTTTCGATTTATTTACCCGAACGAAGGAAACAAAAGATGAATCGGATAGGGGAAGAAGAACGGGGAGGAGATGTATGAAATTGAAAAAGATTGGAATCCGCTTTTTTCTTTGTGCAGGCATCTTTTTTCTATGGTGGCACCAGGGAAAGCTTGAAACCAAACGAGAGACAACGTCTTATACGAAACTTGTAGTGGCATATCCTTCTATGGCAGCGGGAACGCAGGATCAAAAGCTGGTTGAAGAAGCAATCAATCAAATTGTACGTAAGAAGCTTGGATTAGAAATTGAGTTTGAAGTTTACAACGCAGATTATGAAAGAAATGTGAATCAACGTCTGCTTGGACAGGAGCAGCTTGATATTGTATTCCTATATAAGAGCACCTTTGAAAAATATATGCTAAATGATCAGCTAGTAGGGCTCGATGCGCTGTTATTGCAATATGGGGGTGGTATACAAAGTGCTCTTGGAACAAAAATAATCGATACCTGTCGTGTGAACGGCAACTTATATGGACTTCCCAATAATCGTGATTATGCAGTGGGATGGGATGCTTATATGATGCGAAAGGATTTACTGGATAAATATGAGATTGACCCACGAAAAATCAAGACCACAAAGGATCTTGAGACGGTATTTGAGACGATAAAGGAGGGGGAACCGGATATCACCGTGGTAGCCTCATCTGCTGGAAATATGCTTTCCAACGCTTATTTTTCGCTGGAACCCGTTGGAGTTCATATGAATGAAGGAAGTGATACGAAGGTATCCAATCTTTTTGAAACCGATGAATTTTTAAAAGCAGTTACAAGGATACGGCGTTGGTATTTGAAAGGTTATCTGGGAGAGCATATATTAGAACAAACGGATACGGTCGAAAATCGAGTGAAGCAGGGGAATCTTTTTTCCTATGCTTATCGGGCAAAGCCGGGTGTAGAGCAGCAAGAAAGCATTAGCTGCGGGACAAAGATGGTCTGTGTACAGCTTGGCAAAAATATTGTTGCAAACAACGAGCCCTCTTTCATGCAATGGTCAATTACAAAGAATACCATCTCGCCAGAACTTAGCATGCAGCTTTTAAATCTTTTGTACACCGATGCGGATATTATGAACTTACTGTCATATGGAGTAAAAGGTGTGCACTATGTATTTACAGAGGATGGTCACATTACCTATCCAGAGGGAGTGGATACCAATATATTTGCTGGAAATGCATGGGAGATGCCAAATCAGTTTATCACGTATATTTGGGAGGGTAATTCACTGTCTCTATGGACATATATGAAACGCTTTAATAATGATGCGATTCATGGCTGTGACTTTGGTTTTAATTTTGATTCTTCTACGGTATCCACAGAGTATACCTCATTAAAAGAAATCTACAATCAATACGTGTATATTTTAGGAAATGGGCTGGTTGATCCAAGAGAGGGTCTGAAGAAAATGAATGAAGAGATGAAAAACAATTATATTAAGGAAGTGATAGCCGAGGAGCAAAAGCAATTTGATGCATGGTATCAAAAACAGTCAGACGAAAAGTGAGCAGAATCTTGTTATAGTTTCGCAGAATCGTTATATTTTTTTAAAATCCGCTCCTTTAAAATGGGTTAGAAGGGAGTAAAAGGGTAACTTCAGGGATGATTTTATAGAAAAGGAGACGGAGAATGAAAAAATTTAACAAGCTGGGGCAAAAAGGGCTGACCATTCTGCTTTCTGCAGCTATGGTGCTCACGAGTGTTGTGCCATCCTACGCGGCATCCACCGATCCAACATCGACGGCAACGAGAGAAGCTACCAATGCAGCAATCTCACAGTATGCGGCAACACAAGGTATGGTACTGTTGGAAAACAAAAACAATTCCCTTCCACTATCAAAAGAGGCAAATACAAAGATTGCCTTGTTTGGAACAGGAGCCTATCAGACCATCAAGGGAGGAACTGGTTCGGGAGATGTTTATCTAAAGGATGGTGCCAATGTAAACGTATTAAAAGGGTTTGAAGCTGCGGGATACGACGTGGTTACGGACGAGGTAATCACAGGATATACCACAAGCTTTCTAACAGACCGCGCGGCAGAATACGATGCTTGGAATACAGGAACTACTTCTTGGGGCAGCTATGCACACAATGAGCCATCCTATGCAACGGCAACGGATGCAGCCATTAAGATAGAAGCGGCAGCAAAGGAAACAACGACGGCAGTCTATGTGTTAGCTCGCAATTCCGGAGAGGGCTCTGACCGCTCCGCAAAGAAGGGTGATTATTATCTTTCCGATAATGAAAAGGAAAATCTGACGATTCTTGGAAAAACGTTTGATAATGTGATTGTGGTATTAAACGTTGGCGGCGTGATTGATACGAACTTTTTCAATGGAAAAGGTGGATATGCATCGGATGATGCATTTAATCGTGGACAGATACCAGGCCTTGATTCTTTATTACTTATGTCACAGGCTGGTATGAATGGTGGTCATGCACTGGTTGAGGTATTAAATGGTACGGTGAATCCTTCTGGAAAGCTGACCGATACATGGGCGCTTGACTATAGTGCTTACCCATCCGCTGCTTATTTTTCCGCAAATGGTGATGGCGTGACGACGGAGGAAATCTACACGGATGACATCTACGTTGGATATCGCTATTTTGATACCTTTGGAAAATCCGTAGCATATCCATTTGGATATGGTGCTTCTTATACCGATTTTTCTGTTAAGACAAATTCGGTATCGGCTACAAAGGATACCGTAACCGTAAATGCAACCGTAACAAATACAGGAGCCGTTTCTGGAAAAGAAGTGGTACAGGTTTATTTCTCTGCACCAGCAGGAGATTTGGAAAAGCCTTATCAGGAGTTGGCAGGATACAAAAAGGTATCCGTAGAAGCTGGTAAGTCTGAGAACGTAACCATCAGCTTTGATACAGCGGATATGGCTAGTTATAATGAGAGCAAGGAGGCGTATGTATTAGAAGATGGTATCTATACCATTCGTGTTGGTAACAGCTCCAGAAATACTGCTGTTGCAGCTGAAATCACGCTAAATAAAGACGTTACCACACAGTATTGTGAGAATCAGCTTGGTCTTACCAAGGCAGAGATGAAAAATGGCACCTATTCTTCCGATGTCATTATGTCACATAAGCCAGCAGCAATCGAAGTGATTGACAATACTACAGTAAACTATGGAACAGGGATTGTACCATCTTCTGCTGGAATCAGTGTCGATAGCGTAAGCAAAATATCACTTAGCAGCACAAGCTTTGGAACCCCAACGACCTATACCTATAAGGCTGGAGAGACCACAACCTATGTAAGCAGCAATGACAAAACCAGCGATTCTTATAAATATGGAACCACTACAACTGCAACAGGAGAATCCATAAAAGCGGTGACTACAGATACCGCATATACTCTTTTGGACGTAGTGCACGGTACCATTACAATGGAACAGTTGGTAGCGAGTATGAGCAATGTTGAACTTGCTGACCTCGTAGAAGGTGGAAGCTACCAAGGACTCGAAAAATCTGGTTCCAATACAGCAGTGATTGGCTCACAGGCAGATTCTGTATATGGAGCAGCAGGAGAAACGACCAGCAATTTATACAACTCAAGATACATTCCAAATATTGTATTATCGGATGGTCCAGCAGGTATTCGTATTACAAAGGATTATGTAAAATATGAATTGGTTGCAACAACGGCAACCTTTGATTCAAGCAAGATTTATTACACAGGAACCTATAGCTGGAGTGGTACCCGTTATACAGAAAAGAAAATTGCAGATGCAACCGAATTTAAAACCCTTCTTACTGGCGGAACTTCTCTATACACGACCGATGGGGTGAAATATTATCAGTATTGCAGCGCCTTCCCAATTGGAACACTACTTGCAATGACATGGGATCCAGAGGTAATCACACAGGTTGGCCGCGCAATCGCATCTGAAATGCTCGAATACGGTGTGACCGTATGGTTAGCACCAGGTATGAACATTCATAGAAATCCACTTTGTGGACGTAACTTTGAGTATTTTTCAGAAGATCCACTGGTAACGGGTGTTACCGCAGCAGCTGAGACCAATGGTATTCAGAAAAAAGCGGATGGAAGCTCTTCTGGTGTAGGTGTAAGTATTAAGCACTTTGCATTCAATAATCAAGAAGCATCTCGTATGGGAAGTAACTCTGTGGTTTCGGAACGTGCCGCAAGAGAAATCTATTTAGCTGGCTTTGAGTATGCAGTGAGACATGCAGACCCAATGACCGTAATGAGTTCTTACAATATGGTGAATGGAATTCCTACCTTTGAAAATTATGGATTATTGACCGAGCTCTTAAGAAGTGAGTGGGGATTTGGTGGATTTGTAATGACCGACTGGTATTCGGTAGGGGGCGTCAATAAAAGCTCCGTTTATTATGGAGATACTACGACTGGAATTGTACAAAAATACTTAATGTGGGCAGGAAACGATTGTGAAATGCCAGGAAACAACGTGACACTTCTATTGAAGCCATTGGAAGCAGGAACCTTAAGACTTGGAGATTTACAGCGTTCTGCAATCAATATGTTAAATCAAATCAAAGAGAGTGCAGTATTTAAGACCTTACAAGTAAAAGTAGAGGCGGCAAACAATGGAAGCAGCGGTGGTACTGGTGGTGTAATTATTTCCAATCCAACAACACCAACGACTGGTGAGGTACCAGCAACAATTGATGCAGTAAAAACAGAAATCGCAAAAGGCGCCCTAACAGCAACCGAAAAGAATGGCGTGTTCTATACAGCCGATGGTAAAAAAGTTACGGATTCGATTGTAAAGACGAAAGCTGGCACTCGTTATATCGTAAATGATAAGGGTGAAAAATACACATCCTCCATGGTAGAGACAAAAACAGGAACTAAGTATATCGTAGATGATAATGGAGCAGTTGTTACAGGTACGATTGTTGTAACCAATGGAAAGCGTTATTACACAACCAAGAGTACTGGAAAAGTTGTAGAAGATAAACTAATCAAAGTAGGTGGAGCAAAATATTTTGCAACCGAAACAGGAGCTCTTGCAACAGGAGAAATTGTTAAGGTAAATGGAAATCTTTATTACACAACCAAGGCAACTGGAAAAGTAGTGGCTGATAAACTCTTTAAGTTAGATGGAAAGAAATACATTGCCACTAAGAGCGGTAAACTGGTAACCTCAAAATGGGTAACGGTGGACGGTAAGCAATATTATTGTGACAAGAATGGTGTTATAACAAAAACAAAATAAAAAAAAATAAAAACCTTCGGATCTTCCTGGCAACATGTATTGCCAGGAAGATTTCTTTTCTTGTAAATTTTTTAATTATGGTATATTCTATAGAATGAACAATTTAAATAAGGAAAGAGGAGGAATAAAAAATGCATAAAAAGATAACATGGAAAAAAACAATAATCCTCTTGGGGATTTTATTTGTTGTCCTGTGTGCTGCCTTCGATATTTATGTTGGAGATTATTATCATGCTAACGGGTATGTGCTTGCCACGAAACAAGAAGACAGTGAATCAATTGTGGCAGATTATGAAAATTATACAATATATGGAAATACCATAACGGACAATGGATTCATCTTTTACCCAGGTGGTAAGGTAGATGAGAAAGCCTATGAGCCGCTTATGTATTCCTTATCGGAGAAGGGAATCTGCTGCGTACTAGTTAAGATGCCATTTAAGCTTGCTGTTTTTGATGTGAATGCAGCAAATGAAATTATGGAGGATTTGTCAACGGTTAACAACTGGTATATTGGAGGCCACTCCCTGGGAGGCGCTATGGCAGCCAGCTTCGCTGCAAAGCACCCTGATGAGCTTAAGGGGCTGATTTTATTGGCTGCTTATCCAATCAGTAAGCTTCCGGATGATTTTCGTGTCTTAAGTATTTATGGTTCGAAAGATGGTGTCCTGAATATGGAAAAGTATCAGGAAGAAAAAGAAAACGCAGTCAATATGGAGGAAATCGTAATATCAGGTGGAAACCATGCTTACTTTGGAAATTACGGAGAACAAAAAGGAGATGGCACCGCAGCTATTTCGCCGAGTGAGCAATGGGAAATTACAACCGATGCCATTGTTGATTGGATTCCATGAAGCATTTTAGGTAGATGAAAGGAGTAGCAAAATGATAAATCCAGCGATGATATTGAAATTAAAACAGGCAAAGGAAGTGTTTGTAACGAATCATCCTAAATTTCCGCAGTTTCTTACCGCAGTTCAAAAGGATGCGCTCAAGGAGGGAACGGTAATAGAATTTCATGTGACGACACCAGAAGGAAAAGAATTGACGTCAAATATTAAGTTAAAGGCCACAGATGTAGATTTTGTGGAAGAACTCTTAAAGCAGTTATAATATAAAAATTGGAATTTGTATGGATGAGGCAGTTGGGGATAGATAAGAAGGAGGGATAAAATGCCAAGCCTAATATTAGAAGGGGGTACATTTCGCCCCATCTTTAGCTGTGGGATTATGGATGCATTATTGGAAGAAGGTGTGATGTTTCCTTATATAATAGGAGTGTCTGCTGGAATCTCAGATGGAATGTCCTATGTTTCACGCCAGATCGGGAGGAATTTGGAGATTGCAAAAAAGTATCGAAATGATAAACGTTACATAGGTCTTCGTAATTTTCGTACGCAAAAAAGTCTGTTTGGCCTTGATTTTGTATTTGGTGAAATACCAGAGCATCTGGTTCCGTTTGACTGGAAGACATATCAGAGCTATCAAGGAAGAATGTTAGTGGGCGTGACCAATGCAGATACTGGAAATGCAGAATACCTGGATGGTTTAGAAAGTGATAAAAATTTTACGATGTTTCGTGCGACTTGCGCCCTTCCGCTGTTGTTCCCAGCGATTGAATGGGGTGGTAACGCCTATTATGACGGAGGTGTCGCCGATCCAATTCCAGTAAGAAAGGCAATCGCGGATGGAAATGAAACCCATTTGATTGTACTCACCAGACCAAAGGGCTATGAAAAGAAGCTGGAACGGCAAAGTAAACTTGCTGCGATGCGAATAGCAAAGACTTATCCAAGGCTCAAGGAGCGTATCTTAACACGACACATCGCCTATAATGAAACCGTAGCTTTTTGTGAACAGCTTGAAAAAGAAGGAAGAGCAATCCTTCTTCGTCCCGATTATGCTTTGGATAGCTTTGAGAAAGACACTTCTGTTTTAGAGGAAAGCTATCAGCATGGATACGATATGGCGAAGAAACAGATGGAACGGATTAAAAAGTTGTTTGAAACACCAGTAAAATAGAGAAAAAATGAGTTGTGAAAAGCCATAGGCTAGACACAACTCGTTTTTTTATAGATGTTCGATGACAGTAACTGCTTTAGAAAGCCAATCACCATCCAGGCTTTCGATATCTTCGTTATCAATTGCCTTTGCAATACTTGGAGTCAGTGGGATTTGACCCAACACCTCTAGTTCATGCTTTTTCGCGATTTCTTCAATGTGGCTTTCGCCAAATACCGAAATTTTCTCACCGCAGCTTCCGCATTCGACATAGCTGTAGTTTTCGACAATTCCAAGAATTGGGATATCCATTTCCTTTGCCATGTTAACTGCTTTCGCAACGACCATGGAAACCAGGTCTTGCGGAGAAGTCACGATGATGATGCCATCCAGTGGAATTGACTGAAAAACGGTAAGAGGAACATCACCAGTTCCTGGCGGCATGTCAACAAACATGTAGTCTACATCGCCCCAGATCACATCAGACCAAAATTGCTTAACAGTACCAGCAATAATGGGTCCTCTCCAAACAACAGGCATTTCCTCCGAGTCAAGTAAGAGATTGATGGACATCATCTTGGTACCCATTTTACTTTCCGATGGGAAAATACCAGACTCATTTCCTTGTGCTCTTCCATGGACACCAAACGCCTTTGGAATCGAAGGCCCTGTGATATCGGCATCCAAGATAGCGGTGTCGTAGCCCATTTTTCGAAGGCAGACCGAAAGGTAAGAGGTTACAAAGGATTTTCCTACGCCACCTTTACCGCTCACAACACCAATTACTTTTTTGATATTACTTAGGGAATTCATTGGTTCTAAAAAATCTTCTTTGCTCGGCTTGCGCTCATTACAACCTGTTTCTCCGCAGCCAGAACAGCTTCCAGAACATGTTTCACTCATTATAATCACCTCATTCCTAATCATACTCAAATTTCTCTTTACTGTCAATCAATACTGTGATACAATACGGTTTAGTGTCAAAATGGAGGAAATACAAATGAGCGATACAACAGTTGATTTTTTAGGCCGGTTAGATGGACTTGTAGCTTTGGCAAAGAAGAATAAAGGTGTTCTTGAAATAGATAAATTAAATGACTTTTTTAAGGAATTTAATTTGGATGTCGATCAGGTTGATAAAATTTATGAGCATCTTGAGTCCAACAACATTGTAGTGTTAGAACCAGCAGAATTAGAGGATGAGCCAAATGAGGAAGCACTTTTAGAATTAGAGCAGGATGTACCAGAGGAGTTTGTAGAAGATGAGTTCCAAGAGGATTTATCTGCTGTCACAGCGGCTATGTCCGACGATCCGGT
>JASKJZ010000038.1 GCA_030154385.1 Clostridiales bacterium | reverse complement strand
TATTCGTTTATCGGATAAAATTGCTTATATTAACCATGATATCGATGATGCAATACGTGCACATATTATCAAAGAAGAAGATATTCCCTATACAATAAGAAATACGCTGGGTTTTTCCATTAAAGAGCGCCTCAATAACCTGGTGCATGATATTGTCATTAACAGCGAGAACCAAAAGGATGTTCTCATGTCAAAGGAAATGGAAGAAGCGATGTTTTCCCTGCGGCGGTTTATGTTTGAAAGTGTGTATACCAACCCGATTGCAAAAGGGCAGGAAGGCAAAGCAGAAAATATTGTAGCGGAATTATACGAATTTTATTTGAAGCATCTAGAATTATTGACCAGCGAATATCAATATTTATTAAAGGAAGAAAAGGAACCGATCGAGCAAGTCGTATGTGATTACATCGCTGGAATGAGCGATCGATTTGCCATCGATACCTATACTTCACTTAAAATACCAAATTTTTGGAATGTTAAGTAGGAGAGGGCAGAAATTTATGTATTACCCAGAAGAAATCGTCGAAGAGGTTCGGCAAAAAAATGATATTGTCTCGGTTATATCCTCTTATGTGAAGCTACAAAAAAGAGGAAGTAACTACATGGGACTTTGTCCCTTTCATAATGAAAAGTCACCATCGTTTTCCGTGAGCGCCTCCAAGCAGATGTATCACTGCTTTGGCTGTGGAGTAGGAGGAAATGTGTTTACCTTTCTCATGGAGTATGAAAATTATACGTTTGTGGAAGCAATAAAGGTATTAGCAGATCGGGCAGGTATTACCTTACCCCAGACCGAACTCTCTCCAGAAGACAAAAAGCGGGCCGACTTAAGAGGGAGGCTTTTTGAAGTAAATAAGGCGGCGGCCGCATATTTTTACTACCAACTAAAGTCGGAGCGGGGAAGGGTCGCCTATTCGTATTTGTCCAATCGAAAAATAAGCGATGAGATGATGGTAAAGTTTGGCCTTGGCTTTTCCAATAAGTATCCGGATGATTTATATCAATATCTAAAGAAAAAAGGGTATGAGGATGCCTTATTAAAAGAAAGTGGATTATTTACCATCGATGAAAAGACCGGTGTTCACGATAAATTTTGGAATCGTGTGATGTTTCCGATTATGGATGTCAACAGTCGCGTCATTGGTTTTGGAGGACGTGTTATGGGGGAGGGAACACCGAAATATTTAAACTCCCCTGAAACGAAAATTTTTGATAAGAGCCGGAATTTATATGGCCTAAATTTTGCTAGGCAGAGCAGGCAAAAGAATTTGATTCTCTGTGAAGGTTATCTGGATGTGATTTCCATGCATCAGGCAGGCTTTACCAATGCAGTTGCATCTCTTGGAACGGCATTTACTGGTCTCCAGGCCAATTTACTAAAGCGTTATACAGACGAGATACTGCTGTGCTATGATAGCGATGGAGCAGGAGTCAAAGCGGCTCTTCGGGCAATTCCGATTTTAAAGGAGGCAGGGATATCAGCACGCATTCTTGCATTAAATCCCTATAAGGATCCAGATGAATTTATTAAAGCGTTAGGTGTCGAGGCCTTTTCGGAGCGTATTGAGGCAGCGAAGAATAGCTTCTATTTTGAACTTGATACGATGGAGGAAAATTATCAATTAAGTAATCCGGAAGAAAAAACGCGATTTATTCATGAGGTAGCAAAAAGACTTTCGTCCATTTCGGAGGAAGTGGAGCGCATCATTTACATCGAAGCGGTCAGTAAAAAATATAACATTGGCTTCGAGGAACTAAAGAGTATGGTAAATCGTTATGGACTTAAGTTGACGGAAACAAAAATATACGAGGACATACGAGAGGAGGAGCGGGGAAAAGCAAAAAAGAGAGAGGATGGATGCTTGGAAGCGCAAAAAATACTGCTCACTTGGTTGATTGAGGATACGACGTTGTTTGAAAAAATCAAAGGTATTATTACAGCAGAGGATTTTAAGGAAGACCTATATAATAAGGTAGCTAATCTATTATTTGTGCAGTATGAAACAACAGGGGAAGTGGTTCCAGCTAAAATACTGAGTCAATTTGACAGCAGGGAAGAACAGCGCGAGGCAGCCCTTCTATTTAACACCTCACTTCACCACGAAATGAGCCTGATAGAGAAGGAAAAGGCACTAAATGAAATCGTAATCCGTATTCGAAAGTATAGTTTGGATTGCAAAAGCAAGACGGCGACGGATTTTAAGGAATTACAAATGATCATTGAGGAACAAGGGAATTTACAAAAATTGCATATTTCTTTACAAGATGGTTAAGACTATGCAGGAGTAGGAGGCAGCTTATGGAAGAAAACAATATGGCGAAATTTAGTGAAAAGCTGAAAGATTTATTGGAATTTGCAAAAAAGAAAAAAAACGTTCTGGAAGTGGAAGAGGTGAATGATTTCTTTTCTGATATGGAATTAGATGCCGATAAAATTGAGCGTATTTATTCTTTCTTGGAAAATAAGGGAGTCGATATCCTTCGTATCACCGATGATTTTTCCGATGAAGATATCATACTAGAGGTCGAGAACGACGACGAGGAAAAGGAAGATGTCGATAGCTATGATATCTCCATTCCAGAAGGCGTTAGCATCGAAGATCCTGTCCGTATGTATTTGAAAGAGATTGGAAAAGTGCCTTTATTAAATGCGGATGAAGAAATTGAGCTTGCCAAACGAATGGAAGAGGGAGATGCAGAGGCAAAAAAGCGCCTGGCAGAGGCGAACCTACGTTTGGTAGTCAGCATTGCCAAACGTTATGTAGGAAGAGGTATGCTTTTTTTGGATTTGATCCAAGAGGGAAATCTGGGGCTTATTAAAGCAGTTGAAAAATTTGATTATACCAAGGGTTATAAATTCAGTACCTATGCTACCTGGTGGATTCGCCAAGCGATAACTAGAGCCATTGCCGATCAGGCAAGAACCATTCGGATACCAGTGCATATGGTCGAGACCATTAACAAATTGATTCGTGTGCAGCGTCAACTCCTACAAGAACTAGGACGTGAACCAAGCTTAGAAGAGATTGCAGCACAGATGAATATGCCACTCGAACGTGTTCGAGAGATTCAAAAAATCTCACAGGAACCCGTTTCTTTGGAGACGCCGATTGGAGAAGAGGAAGACAGCCATCTAGGCGACTTTATTCAAGATGATAATGTGCCGGTTCCATCGGATGCTGCGGCGTTTACCCTTTTAAAAGAGCAGCTTGTAGAGGTGCTTGGTACGCTTACTGAGCGCGAGCAAAAGGTGCTTCGTCTTCGATTTGGATTAGATGATGGACGAGCTAGAACGCTTGAGGAAGTGGGAAAAGAATTTAATGTAACGAGAGAGCGGATTCGCCAAATTGAGGCAAAGGCCTTACGAAAGCTAAGGCATCCAAGCCGCAGCAGGAAATTAAAAGATTACTTGGAATAAACAGGAGAATGATACATGGTACAATTGTCAAAACGACTTCGAATGATAGCAAATATGGTGACAAGGGGGAGCTGTGTGGCGGATATTGGATGTGATCATGCTCACACTTCGATTTTCCTAATTGAAAATCAAATTGCACAAAAGGTAATTGCGATGGATGTAAACAAGGGGCCTTTGGAGCGCGCGACAGAGAATGTAGCGAGGTACCACGTGAGCGATAGAATTGTGATTCGCAGGTCGAATGGATTAGAAGCACTGCAGGAGGGAGAGGTGGATACGCTTTTGATTAGTGGCATGGGCGGTGCCTTAATCATACGAATTCTTGAGGACGGAAAGCCTGTTGTGGAAAATATACGAGAGCTTATCTTGCAGCCACAATCAGAAATAGAGCTGGTAAGAAAGTATCTTCATACAATTGGTTTTTCCATTTTGGAAGAAAATATGTTAAAGGAAGATGGGAAGTTCTATGTTGCAATTCATGCACTAAGGGGTAAGGAGCAATATGAGAAGGAACTTTTTTATTCCTATGGAAAATCCTTATTGATACAAAAAAACAAGGCTTTGCAGGAGTACTTAAATCATCAGCTCCAAAAAACGAATCAAATTTTGAATGCGCTTAAGGCTTCCCAAAATACGGAAACCAAAGAGCGTATGGATGAGCTTGGAGAAGAGATAATAGCAATAGAGGAAGCACTGACATATTATAGATAGGAGGTACATATTGAATGGAATCTGTGAAATTTATAATAGACGGAATCGAAAAACAGTACAACACAGAGACACGATTTCAAGACATTGCGAGAGAGTATCAGTCAACGTATATCGATGATATTATTCTTGCAAAGCTTGATGGGAACCTAAAGGAGTTAAATGCAAAGATTCGTACTGGCGGAACCCTGGAATTTGTGACAACAAAGGATGTTAACGGCATGCGGGTTTATACACGCGGAACCGTTATGATGCTAATGAAAGCAATTTATCAGGTTATAGGTCAGGATAAGATTAAAAAGGTCTCAATCGAGCATTCAATGGGCCCTGGGTACTATGGGGAAGTGGATATGGAAGATACACTTGACCAGAAAATGCTGGATCAAATTGAGGAGAGGATGCGGGAGTTTGTTGCACAAGACCTTATTTTTGAAAAATATACCATCAATACCAGTGAAGCGATTGATAAATTTCATCAATATAAAATGTATTCCAAAGAACAATTGTTTCGCTATCGAAGAGTTTCCAAGACGAATATCTATTGCCTTGGTGGATTTGAAGATTATTTCTTTGGATATATGCCGCCAAGTACAGGGATGCTTCAGTATTTCAAGCTTTTTCCATATGATAGAGGATTTATCTTACAACTACCCACGGCAGCAGATACAAAGGCAGTGCCTGATTTTGAGCCAAGAATAAAGCTCTTTTCAAAGCTAAGAGAAGTCAGTGAATGGGCAAAAGGAATGGAAATCACATCCGTTGGCGAACTCAATACGGTAATCGCAGAGGGCGGCATGAACGATCTGATTTTAGTGCAGGAGGCCTTTCAAGAGAAACGAATTGCAGAAATCGCAGCCATGATTGCAGAACGAAAGGATGCAAAATTTGCTATGATTGCAGGCCCCTCTTCGTCTGGAAAAACAACCTTTTCCCATCGGCTTTCGGTGCAGCTTCGCACCTTTGGCTTAAAGCCACATCCAATTGGAGTAGACGATTATTTTGTGGAACGTGAAAATACACCCCTAAATGAGGATGGAACCTATAATTTTGAATGCCTTGAAGCAATTGATGTCGAACAGTTTAATCGTGATATGAGTGCTTTATTAGCAGGAGAGAGGGTGGAGCTTCCAAGCTTCAATTTTAAGACGGGAAAGCGGGAGTACAAAGGAAATTACAAACAGCTTGGAAAGGAAGATATTCTTGTAATTGAAGGTATTCATGGGCTCAATGATAAACTGTCTTATTCTTTGCCAGATAATAGCAAATTCAAAATTTATATCAGTGCGTTAACGACCTTAAATATTGATGAACACAACCAAATTCCGACCTCGGATGGCAGATTGATTCGAAGGATGGTACGAGATGCAAGAACGCGAGGTGCCGATGCTAGTAAAACAATATCAATGTGGAAATCGGTACGGGATGGCGAGGAAAAATATATCTTCCCGTTCCAGGAGAGCGCCGATGTGATGTTTAACTCAGCTATGATTTATGAGCTGGCCGTATTAAAGCAGTTTGCTGAGCCGATATTGTTTCGCATTAAAAAAGAAGATCCAGCCTATGTGGAAGCCAAACGGTTGTTAAAATTTTTGGATTATTTCCTTGGGGTGACAAGTGAAGAAATTCCAAAAAATTCAATTCTTCGAGAGTTTGTTGGAAATAGCTATTTTCATGTATAGATGAAATAAAAAAGTGCGAAAAAGAAGAGTTGGATGCAGATTGCTTTGCATCCAACTCTATTTTTATTTACCGTAAAAAATTTGTGCAATGGGAGAGTCTGCCGAAAGAATCAAGGTTTTGTTTTCACCAGACATGGATTTCTTTATCGCATCTAAACTCCTTACAAAGCTATAAAAATCAGTCTTGCTTTTGTCAGAATATGCATCTGAAAGAATCTTCATATATTCTGCTTCGCCCTCTGCAATCAAAATTTCTGCATTTTTATCCGCTTCCGAAAGCATTAAGGTCACTTCTTTATCGGTCGTATTTTTGATAACCTGTGCTTCGGAGTCTCCCTCTGCTTTATAAGTAGCAGCAATGTTATCTCGTTCGGAAATCATGCGCTCATAAACCGCAGTTTTATTATCCTCTGGAAGATCTAGTTGTTTGGTTTCATAGCTTAAAAGCTCGATTCCATATTCGCTGATACTGTTTTTAATATTTTGCGAGACGGCATTCGATAACACGCCATCCCGACTTGTAATGACCTCATCTTGGTTCATGCTGCTGATTACATTTTTGGTGGCATTATAGACCATGGTATCAAGTCTGCTCTCAGCGTTTGAGACCGAGGCATTCAGACTTTGTGCAAACTTAAGAGGATCAGTGATATGCCACAGTATGTAGCTATCCGAAATCATGGTCTTTTTATCCTTTGTGATAACGTCCGATGGAGCCAAATCATAAATTAAGGTTTGTTTTGGGAGCTTATCGACGCTTTGAACAAAAGGAAGTTTAAATTGAATTCCTGCTTCCGTAATAACATGATCAATCTTCCCAAATTGTCGGATTAGACTATACTCATTTTCTGCGGTTATGACGATGGAGGAGAATGCGGTGATTATAAGAAACACAAGGAGTGCGATAATTGGGATTTTTTTACTTAGCTTCATTGGTTCCCTCCTTTGCGGCTTGATCTTTTGTGTTTGCAGTGGATGGATTGTCTATGTTTGCAAACGATTCTAACGGAAGAAACTCCTGTACATTACCATCCTTACTTTCGAGGATAACCTTCATATCTGGAAGCACATCCTCCATCGCTTCATAAAACATTCTTTCTTTGGTAATAGCAGGATAATTTTTATACTCACGGTACATCGAGTTAAAGCGTGCAACCTGTGCAGTTGCTTCGTTAATTCGTTCTGCCTTTTGTCCTTCTGCTTCCTTTATAATACCGTCTGCCTTTGCTTTTGCCTGTGGAATTTTTTCATTGCGGTATTTATTTGCATTATTGAGTGCGGTTTCTTTCCCCTGTTTTGCTGTTTCTACTGCTTTAAAGGCTTCCATGACCTGTGTGGTAGGAGGCTCGGAGTCTTGTATTGTGATGTTGACTAATTGAACACCGATATCTTGTATCTGTAGTTTTTTTAAAATCATTTCTTTGATTGTTGCCTGTATTTCACTTTTTCCAGTTGTTAAGACATCATCTACCGTATTGCTGCCAATCACGGTTCGAATGCAGCTTTGTGATATGTTCTTTAGAATGGTAACGGGCTCTTTCGAAGCATAGACTGCCTTTACTGGATCTAAAAAGCGGTATTCAACAAAAAAATCGACGTTGACAAAGTTATAGTCCGAGGTAATCATTAAAGATTCGTCTTCTACCGTTTCTCCCGTTTCTGCGATATAACCAATCGGAAAGCCCTGAATGGTCGTGTTTACTTTCTTTACTTGTTGAATCAGTGGGACTTTAAAGTGTAGTCCAGAACTAGTGACAGCCTTTGGTTTTCCAAAGGTAATGAGGACGGCCTGTTCTTGTTCCTTGATTTGGTAGGTCGAGCCAAAAGCCACAATTAAAATCATTAATATGAAAAAGGCGGCTGTTATGATTTTTTTGATGGCAACAAAGGAATTGTTTGACGGAGGTTCGTTTTGTATTTGCTGTTCCATAATAGTCATCTCCTTATCTGCTTTTTAGTATAGTATACTAAATTTGGTAATAAGGGGCAAACCAATCCTTCGTTTGTAAGAAAAACGTTAGAATTGTCAAGCTTCATCGGATATGATAAAATGAAATACAAAGGAGGAATTTCTTATGAAGTTAATATCATGGAATGTAAATGGAATTCGAGCCTGTGTACAAAAGGGCTTTTTGGATTTTTTTAAAGAAGTAGATGCAGATATTTTTTGCTTACAAGAAACGAAGTTACAGGAAGGGCAAATTGAGCTTGACCTGCCAGGCTATTATCAATATTGGAACTATGCGGTAAAAAAAGGGTATTCGGGTACTGCTATTTTTACCAAAAAAGAACCACTAGCCGTATTCTACGGCATTGGTATCGAAGAACATGATCAAGAGGGAAGAGTCATAACCCTTGAATTTGATGCTTATTATATGGTGACAGTTTATACTCCTAATTCCAAAAATGAGCTGGAGCGTCTTGATTATCGAATGGAATGGGAGGATGCCTTCCTTTCTTATTTGAAAAAATTAGAACACAACAAACCTGTTATTTTTTGCGGCGATCTAAATGTGGCGCACAAAGAAATAGACTTAAAGAATCCGAAAACGAATCATCGAAATGCTGGATTTACAGATGAAGAAAGAGGCAAATTTACGCAGCTTGTGGAGGCAGGCTTTACCGATACCTTTCGCTATTTTTATCCAGATAAGGAGGGGGCTTATTCCTGGTGGTCTTATCGGTTTCGTGCAAGGGAGAAAAACACTGGTTGGCGTATTGATTATTTTTGTACGTCAAAAAGTTTAGATGAAAAATTGCAAGACGCATCCATACATAGTGAGATTTTAGGCTCTGATCATTGCCCAGTTGAACTTTTAATGGAAACTTTGTAACAGTCAATAGAAAAGTCATACCAAACATGAAAAAACTCAGACCATAGCTTGACAAGAAAGTAAGCCTGTAATAAAATGAAAGGCAGAAATAATATAAAAGCCTTGATAAGGACTAGTAAGAATTTGGAAGCTTTCAGAGAGCTGTCGTATGCTGCAAGACAGTAGTGAAAAAATTCCCAACTCACCTTGGAGCTCTGGATGTGAAAGCAAGTAGCATTCGGCGGATTTTCCCGTTATCGAAGCAAGAGTGCGTGCAGATTTTTTGCATGAAATAGAGTGGTACCACGGACATATCTCCTCTCCGTCTCTATCAGGTTTACCTGTAGAGCGGGGAGGTTTTTAATTTCTTATTTTAGGAGGAACGAACGATGGCAATACCTTATAACCATAAGGATGTAGAAAAAAAATGGCGTGAGAACTGGAGCCAAAACCCAGTAAATGTAAACGACGGTAAAAAACCAAAGTATTATTGTTTGGATATGTTTCCCTATCCATCAGGAAATGGTCTTCATGTAGGGCACTGGAGAGGTTATGTGATTAGTGATGTATGGAGCCGCTACAAGATGCTGAAAGGATACTATATCATTCATCCAATGGGATGGGATGCGTTTGGTCTTCCTGCTGAAAATTATGCCATCAAGATGGGTGTACATCCTGCAAAATCAACGGCAGAAAACGTGGCAAATATCAAACGCCAGATTAATGAGATTGCAGCCGTATACGATTGGGATATGGAAGTTAATACGACGGATCCACAGTTTTATAAATGGACACAGTGGATTTTTGTAAAAATGTTCAAGGCAGGTCTTGCCTATGAAAAAGAGATGCCAATCAATTGGTGCCCATCTTGTAAGACAGGACTTGCAAATGAGGAAGTTGTAAACGGAAAATGTGAGCGCTGTGGAGAGGATGTTACAAAGAAAAATCTGAAACAGTGGATGCTTCGGATTACAAAGTATGCGGATCGTTTACTGGATGATTTGGATAAATTGGACTGGCCGCAGAAGGTAAAGAAGATGCAATCCGACTGGATTGGAAAATCCTACGGCGCAGAAATTGATTTCCGGGTAGATGGAAGTGAGGAGTCAATTACTGTTTATACAACCAGGCCAGATACCTTATATGGTGCGACTTTTATGGTGCTGGCACCAGAGCATGCCATGGCAAGAAGCCTTGCTACTAAAGAAACCAAGGAAGCGGTAGAGCGTTATATTTTTGATGCTTCGATGAAATCCAATGTGGATCGTTTGCAGGATAAAGAAAAAACAGGTGTCTTTACAGGCAGCTATGCGATTAATCCGTTAAATGGCAAAAAGACACCAATTTGGTTGTCGGACTATGTCCTTGCCGATTATGGTACGGGTGCTATTATGTGTGTACCAGCGCATGATGACCGAGATTTTGAGTTCGCAAAAAAATTTGGAATACCAATCGTACAAGTCATTGCTAAGGATGGAAAAGAAATTGAAGATATGCAAGAAGCCTATACCGAGGCTTCTGGTACCATGATTAATTCGGATGAATGGAATGGAATGGAGTCGGGAGAACTGAAAAAAGAAGCTCCTGCTATGATAGAAGCAAGAGGACTTGGCAGAAAAACAACCAATTATAAGCTGCGTGACTGGGTATTCTCAAGACAGCGTTACTGGGGGGAACCAATTCCAATTGTACACTGTCCACATTGTGGATGTGTGCCAGTACCAGAAGAAGAGCTTCCATTACTGCTCCCAGAGGTAGAGTCTTATCAGCCGACGGGAACGGGAGAGTCCCCTCTTGCAGATATCGACGAATGGGTTAACACGGCTTGTCCTTCCTGCGGGGCAAAAGCAAAACGAGAGACCAATACCATGCCACAGTGGGCAGGTTCTTCCTGGTATTTCCTGCGTTATGTAGACAGCCACAATGACAAAGAGCTGGTAAGCAAAGAAAAAGCAGATGCTCTGCTTCCTGTTGATATGTATATTGGAGGAGTAGAACATGCCGTTTTACATCTTTTATATTCTCGCTTCTATACGAAATTTTTGCATGACATTGGTGTCGTAGACTTTGATGAACCATTCGTGAAGCTGTTTAATCAAGGTATGATTAATGGAAAAAATGGAATTAAAATGAGTAAATCAAAAGGAAATGTGGTATCACCGGATGATTTAGTAAGAGATTATGGATGTGATTCCCTGCGTCTATATGAGTTATTCGTTGGACCGCCAGAATTAGATTCGGAATGGGATGATAGAGGAATTGATGGCGTATATCGCTTCTTAAACCGTTTCTGGCATTTGGTGCAAGACAGCAAAGAAGCAAATGTAGCACAGACAAAGGCAATGAAAAAGCTGCGTCATAAAATGATTTATGACATTACCACTCGTTTGGAAAACTTTAGTTTAAATACCGTAGTCAGCGGATTTATGGAGTATAACAATAAGTTCATTGAGCTTGCAAAAAAGGAAGGCGGAATTGATAAGGAGACTTTAAAGACAGCGGTTATTTTGCTGGCACCATTTACTCCTCATATTGCAAGTGAATTGTATGAAGCACTTGGATATACGACTTCTATTTTTGATGAAAGCTGGCCAGAGTATGATTTTGAAGCAATGAAGGATGATGAAATTGAACTGGCAGTGCAAGTAAATGGAAAGACAAAGGTTACTATATTAGTGGATGCAGCTGCAGCAAAAGAGGATATTTTATTGGCAGCAAAAGAGGCAGTTTCTGATAAGCTATCGGGCACTGTGATAAAAGAAATCTATGTTCCAGGAAGAATTGTAAATTTAGTCGTAAAATAAAGAAAAATGCCCTGTTTGAGAGATTGACAGGGCGTTTTTTCTGCCTATTTGGAGAAAAACCGATGGATGAATAAAAATTATGTGATATAAACAAAAAAAATTTACAAAGGCGAGATTAAAACTTTACTATGTAAAAAAAGACAAATGACCTTGAGTAATTGCAAAAAAAGTGTTACCATTATATTACATTTTTTAGAGGAAAGAGAGGAAATAGTATGAAATTATCAAACAAGTTTCAAAAAGTGTTATCTGTAATGCTTGCGGTTGCCTTACTTATTGGCATGTCTGGGATTCCTTCACAGCTTGTACAAGCAGATACTGCGACTACAACCACAGCCGTCTCACCAGCGGATTCTGTGAACAGCGGGGATA
>JASKJZ010000037.1 GCA_030154385.1 Clostridiales bacterium | reverse complement strand
CCTTATAAATATACATTCCGTAGGTAGACTGACCATTATATTCCATCGCCAGCAAATAACCATTTAAATACAGCTTATCCGCATGATAGGCATCATAAATTGCATTTGCACCTGTAAAAGCACTTGTGTCATAGGTAAGATCCGAGTTAAAGAAAAATCCCATTGCGTACAACGCATCCGCTGCAAAATACTCCTTGATATCAAACTGAAAGGTCTTATTGGTGGTTTGGTTATTTTCTAATAGCATAAAATCAGAATAGCCGCTTGCTCCATATCCACGAAATGTAAGTTTGGTACCACTTGTTGTATCCAGGTCAATATGGCGATCTAGCTTATCATAATCGGTTCCCTCTTGTGAGCCGGTAGGTTCGATAAAATCATTCGCTGCTCCTCCATTCGATAAGCTATGATCAAACTGCATCCAGTCAAAATCACTCGAAGTTGCCGTATCGACCGATGTTGCTGCCATAATATTAATGTTGCTGCCTGGCATTTGATTACCAATTTCTTCCTTAAGCTGTTCTTCAAACGCACTATAATCGACGGATGTATTTCCAACGGCTAACGCTACATCCACATTCTTATTTGCAGACACCGCAATGCCAGGAACTTCCTCCGCGTAAATCGTAGATGGATGAACCGCTGCCTGTGTCACAAGCAAGGATAGTGCTAACGTCAAAGAACCAATTTTTTTTGCTGTCTTCCTCATTTTTTCCTCCTTCTGTAATAAATTACGTATTTAGCTTAGCAGAAAACGAAAAAAAATGAGCCTTTACACCTAAAAGACTCATTTTTACACTTTTTTATTCAAACGTATTGATTCTAACTTATTTACTTATTTACGCATTTCTTCCACTGCTGTCTTACCAGCAATTCTTCCAAAGGTAAAGATATCGGTTAATGCATTTCCACCAAGTCGATTCCCCGCATGAATACCTCCTGCAACCTCGCCCGCTGCATATAAATTTTTAATTGGCTGCTCTGCTTCATCCAGTACATGCGTTTTGGTATCAATTTTAAGACCACCCATGGTATGATGGATTGCTGGCTTTCTTGGGGTTGCATAAAATGGTGCCTTCTCAGCCTTTAAGCTAAAGGTATCCTTATGGAACTCTGGATCAAAGCCTGCGTCTACATAAGCGTTATATTTCTGAATCGTATCCACAAGCGTTGCAGGCTCCATGCCAACCATTCTTGCTAACTCTTCCAAGGTATCTGCGCGATAGAGAGTGCCTGCCTCTACCTGACGATCCAACATTTCCTGACTTGTATTTGCTGCAGTTTTCTTTATTTCTTCATCCGCAATCAAGTAGAATAGGCCCCCCTGATCAATCGCCGCTTTTGTCAGGACATCTCGTCCCGAAAATTCATTCACGAATCTCTTACCTTCTTTATTAACAATAATAAAGTTTTCTGGTGGTACCTGTAGTCCGCTAAAGAGCTCTCCGGTATCTGGATCGGCTACTGGCATCATTTGCGTAAAGCCCATTCCCGTAAGAGCCGCTCCTACTGTTTTACCAAGCTCAATTCCATCACCTGTCATTGCACTGGAATTGGTCGTTTTTATATTGTCATCAATGTTGCTCCAGTACGTGTTGTATTCCTTTAGCATCTTGGTATTTGCACCAAAGCCTCCGCTTGCAAGCACAACTGCCTTTGCATGCACCGTTATTTTCTGACCATTGACACCCGTTGCGATAACACCCTTGATTTCTCCATCCTCTAAGATAAACTCTTTTACTGGACTATCCGTAATGATCTTTCCCGCATGCTCTTCGACATACTTTGCTAAGGCAAGGATAAATGCGGTTCCATAGCTTTTCGTAGGCTTATGGCCTCGGCGCCAAAGTGCACCAACGGGAGCAAATACGATGCTCTTATCATACACAACTCCGATGTCTTCCAACCATTTTACACTTTCCAGCGCTCTGTCCGTCAGTATTTTTACCAGGTCGTACTGGCCATATATCGTGTTCCCTTGCAGATCCGTTCGTTTTCCGCCAAAATAGGTTTGCATTCTGTGAAGCAGCGGAGAATCAAATAGATGTCCCTTTTGATCGGCAAACTTATTTTGATAGTCCAAAAACTCCTTTTTCAGGGCACGAAAATCCTCAAGGTACTCTGGATGAATCAAGCTCTCATCCGTCGCAAGGAGGGCCTCCACCGTATGCCTTTCTCCTGGATTTTCTTCAAACTGCATCTGCCACTCTGGGTCTGCTGCATTCACAGGACCGCCCGAGCGAATCGTATTTCCGCCAACAGCTGGATATTTCTCCAGCACAATCGCACTTGCGCCATTTTGCAATGCCGTTGCTGCTGCACTTAAACCAGCTCCGCCGCCGCCTACTACCACAACATCACAAGTATATTCTTCGTCCACCTTGATTAGACTGCTAGCAGGCTTTGGACGTCTCTTTAGGATATCTGGGTTAACACCTGCAAGCTTAATGGCTTTTGCTACCCCGTCAATCACCGCATTGCTCGTTTCCGAGGCACCCGATAAAGCATCTACATTTAAGGTCTGTCCTTCTAATATCTTATCTGGGATTCGAATGAACGCAACATCTGCAAGTCCTTCTGTCTCTCCATCCCTCTTGATATCGATACTTTCGATGCGCTTCTCACTAAAAGACACCTTCATCGGAAGACTGCCGCTATGGCCGATTGCGCTTACTTCGTAAACACCTGGTTGAAAGGAAAACTCTTCTTCTTCGTTGAGCAGATTGGCTATCTTTGCAAAACGCATAAAACGTAAGAAGCATATTTCCAAAAAGTCAATGGTTCCTTCATTCACAAGATTGCCGTCTTCATCAAACGCCTTGTTCGCACTTCCTAATAAAAACTCATACCCTGGCATGACATTGGCATCAACACCCGGTGCATCCAAAATTTGACGAAGATGCAGCTGTGCACGTGAAGAACCTTGCACGTCAAGAGAAGCTCCAAGGATCATCACGGGTTTGCCCGCAAAGGGATGAAGATCAAAGCTTAGCCATTCAATTAAGCTTTTTAAGCTGGATGGTATGGAATGATTATACTCTGGTGTCGCAATGATTACCCCATCGCTTTGTGTAATCTTATGGTGAAACATCTGTATCACTTCACTGGAGGACTGATTATCCGATTGATTGAACATCGGAACATCGGTTATCTCAAGTATTTCGATTTCTGCCTTCGCTTCAAAGTATTTTTTCATAAATTGAAGGAGTATACGATTATAGGATTTTTTTGCACTCGTTCCAACAATTGCTACAAATTTCATCGATCTAAATCCTCCTATTCTTGCCATGTAAATTTCTTCGTTTTTTTAGTGTTGTCTTTTTCTTCCAACAGCTTTGCCGTAATTTCGGTAAACAAAAGAAACTCACGAAAAACCTCATCAAGCTCTGCTGCCTTATCTGCATGCACAAGATTTCCCGCCCCATCAAAGGCTGCCTGTGATTTTCCTAACAAAAATTCACTGCTAGGCATAATCCTAGCCGCAAGCTCGGGAGAATCCAGGATCTGTCGAAGATGAGCCTGTGCTCGGGAGGAGCCAAGCGTACCATGAGAAGCCCCTACAATCAAGACTGGCTTATCGGTAAGTGCCTGACTGGTGTAGCTAATCCACTCAAGTGCACTCTTTAAAACCGCTGGTATCGCGTGATCATACTCTGGAGTCGCGATGATAACACCATCCGCCTTCAAAATCTCATTCGATAACTCCGCCACTTTTGAAGGTATCGTTCGATCCTCTGGTTCATTAAAGGCTGGTAAATCTTTAATTTCATATACGGTAATCTCTGCTTCCTTCGAAAACCGGGTTTGCATAAATTGAAGCAGCATACGATTCGTTGACACGTCTGCGTTCGTTCCAACAATAGCTAAAAAGTTCATTGTGATCTCCTTCCTGCATGGAAAAATCTTTATGTTTCATCTTTGATATAACTTTAACATAATACCACTCGTAAATCTAATAGTAGTTTATTGATGTTTGATAACAAATTTGTTATAATCAAACCCAAGAATCCATCGGCTTTTCTTTTTTATGAGGATATAACATGTCAAAACACCACACACAGGATACCCTATACTATATCGATGCCCTGTTAAAATACAGTAATTATGGTAAGGCCGCCAAATCGCTCTATATTTCACAGCCATACCTGACCCAGGTCATCAAACGAATCGAACATCAATTAAACTGCGAGCTCATCAATCGAAGCAAGCTGCCGTATCGGTTAACGGAACAGGGAAAAATCTATTATCAATATTTGACTTCGCTGGAAAATAACTACTCAAAGCTGCTTCGCGAACTCAGCACTGTGTCTGACCTTAACAATAAGGTGATAAAAATAGGGGTGCTGCCCAGTCTTGGCACCTATTTGCTGCCTTTATTTTTGCCAGAATTCTTTTTACGTTATCCCGACTGCAAAATTGAGCTTTCCGAAGATTTACCAGATAAAAACGAAAAGCTTACACAAAGCGGGGAACTGGATTTTTGGATTGGACAAAATTCAAGAAATATTTCTCCGAACCTAAAAGCCATCAATTGGGGCAGACACCGCTACCATGCGATTATTCCCCGCTGCTGTGAACTATATCAAAAAGACGTTGCTATCATTCCAGAAGGAGCCATTGATATCAAAGAGCTCCTGCGTCAAAAGCTGGTCCTGACCTGCAAGGGCTCTGCGATTCGGAAACAGATTGATCAGTTATTAAGTCTCTATAAGATAGAACCAAACATCGTTATGGAGAGCACCGAAATCAATACCATACAAAAGCTTGCCACAAATAATGTGGGGCTTACATTCGTACCCGAAAGTATCGTCGTCACAGAAAATCCTTCCGCCTATAATCTGTATCAGATTCCGCTGGAGGAGCTGAATTTGGATTATTTTATTGCCTATCACCAAGAGCGGACTCTGCGTGATATCGACAAGGATCTTTTGGATACCTTTTTAAACCACGGATAAAATCATGACTATGCCATCTGAAATTATTAAATAGAGGAGATGTAAATGAACGAATATCGGAACATCATATATCTTATGGGCACCAAAATCTCATTGTATGTCAAGGGTGAAAATGCAAAAAGCCTCGTAGATGAGGCTTGTAGACGGCTCCATCATTATGAAGCGATTTTTAGCGCCAACCGTGACAACGCGCAGCTTGCCATGCTGAAAAAAACTGCCTATTTATCTCCCCAAACGGTAGATGGAGACTTGTACGAGCTAATCAAAATCGGAAAGCAGCATAGCTTAAGCGAGAATAGCTATCTCAATATTGCAATCGGACCATTGATCAAGCTATGGCGCATTGGTTTTGATGAGGCCAAGGTCCCAAAGAGGGAAGATATTGAGGCAGTATTAGAGCTATTAAAGCCAGAATATATCCATTTAGAGGATGAAAGGAAGACTGTTTTCTTCGAAAAGGAAGGAATGGAAATCGACCTTGGCGCCATCGCAAAGGGGTATTTTTCCGATAAAATCATGGATTTTTTCAAGGAAAATGGAGCCGTATCTGCGATGATTGACATTGGAGGCAACGTTCTTGTTTTTGGGGAATCTCCCTCTTCTAGCTTCGAATGGAAGGTTGGCATACAAAATCCCTTTCTTAAAAGAGGAAATGTGGTCGCCCTGGTCAAAGTGAGAAATCAATCCGTTGTAACCTCTGGAATCTATGAGCGAGTCCTGGAAGCCGGAGGAAATAAATATCACCACATCTTTGATAGTAAAACGGGGTATCCAATTGAAAATAATGTCGCTTCTATCACGATAATTGCAGATAAGTCGCTTACCTGCGACATTTATACGACAAAATCATTTGGGCTTAGCACAGCCTCTATTATCCATACGGTTAATCATCAAAAAGATCTGGGCGCCATCGTAATCACCCTGGATGGAAAGCTCGCGCATACGGATAATCTGATTGGAAAAATATCCTTGGCTAATGCGTAAGGTCTTTGTTTCTGGTTGCAAGGAAGGCAACCAGAAGAACCAGCAAAAAAACAACTCCTGCAACGATCCAAAGCAAGGAAATGGAAAGCCTTGTAATGATAACACTGCATATCACCGTCGATAACAGAGCACCAAGCTGCAACACTAGGGATGTAAAGGACATAATACCTGCTCGTATTTTACTCGGAACTGCCTCGGATAACAATGTATTTTCCACCACACTTGCCGATCCCACAACCAAATACAGCAGGGTATATCCGAGCACAAAGCCATACCATTTCATTTGCAATCCAAACAAAAGAAGAGCAACACCTAAGAACAGCTTTGTTAGAAAGAACCCCTTCCACCAAAAAGCTCTGCCTTTCCTCTCCAAAATCCTTTGCATGCAAACACTTCCAAGTGCAGTGGCTCCAAATCCAATGCAGCCTACCACACCGAAAATCCACGCTCCCATATCTACAGTCATCGCTTGAAAATTGCTCTGCCAATAGGTCTCTATGGTCATTAATACCATTCCTGTAACAAAAAGAAGTCCCGCAATCAGACGGATGGCGCGGTATGTCCAAACAGCCCGCAAGCTTTCCTTCATCTGTAAATAAAATGACCTCCAAAGCCCCTTCACTCCCTGCGCTTTCTTAGGAGAGTTCAAATTTATCGAATCTTGCATTGTCTCTTTCACCCCAAAGACGGTAAGGAGTAGAATTAAAATATGGCCAATGATTGCCAAACAAAAATTAAAATTATAAGTACCGCCTGCCATCACCAAAATTCCACTCATGATACTGCCTACTGCTATCCCCGCACTTTGCAGCAGTCCAAGTTCACCATTTACTCTGGCCAAACCCTCGGTTCCTTCCGTCTCCATCGTTTGCTCGATTACCAATGCATCCAAACTCCCCGAAGAAAATGCTCTTGCACAGCCCTGCATTCCCATTACGACCGCAAGCAATAGCACGTTAGTAGAAAAAAAGAGACCGATGTATGCAAGCAGCATCAATATCTCAGAAAGAAAAAAGGTCTTTTTTCTCCCAAAGAGATCACAGGCGACACCACTTGGAAATTCAAGCAAAATTGCCATGAACGAATAGCTGCCCATAATGAAGGGAAGGGAACGAAGCGTGGCTCCTCTCCCTAAAATAAATAGGGTAAGCACCGGGAAAAATAACCCCGTAACAAAGCTTTTTGTAAAAAATATAGTTTTATAGGCTCTTTTCATATCGACTGCTCCATGCGATATGAAATCATTCCCAGCTCCCATGGAACCGTATTTTCCCTCTTTTCACTGTGCTCTTTGATAAAAGCAATTGTTTTTTGAAATAATTCTTTCGCTTCTCGATCCGTCAGATAGACCGTTCCAGCTATGATATCTCCATACTGTCCCCCCTCTTTCATCTCTTTGCCATGCATTTTCACATTTTGCAAAAAACCTTTATAAACGTCCATCAAGACATGCTCCATGAGCACTTCCTTTTCCTCAAAAAATTCTCCCTCCGAAACACCAAGGCGCACAATTGCCCTTGTTGTTTTATAATATTTGGCTGTAATACCTCGTATCTGCTCCGTATGATCCAACTCTAAAATTCCAAGTTCCAACAACTTTTTCATATGGAATTGAACCGCTGATGCAGAGATCCCAATCCGATCCGCCAAAAACTTTGGTGTAACAGGCTCTCCCACACGCTCCATTTCACGAAGCAGCGTCTGTCTGGTTGGATTCATATAAATCGCTAGCTGCGTCTTTTCGGTCAGAATAATTTCATCAACTACCCCATTTTTTTCAGATTTCTTCATTTCCATCTTCTTCCTCCCTGGCATTTAAACAATCGCATATGCTTTGTTACACATCATGTAATGTAATACAATTTTATCATTACATGATGTGTAATGTCAATAATTGTTCTAAAAAAGGGCTGCGAAATAACTTCCAACCACCGTACCAGCCGTATTTATTTATTTCTACTTGAAATCATAAGAAAGCTGTCTTATACTATAGGAGCTCACTAGAGCAAATATGATACCCTTCAAGGAGTAAATAAGTGAATTTCTATTTAAAACCCAAATTATTTTCCACTCTGAAATCCTATACCAAGCAACAGTTTATGAAAGATGTCACCGCTGGAATTATCGTAGCCATCATCGCGCTTCCCCTCTCTATCGCACTGGCACTGGCATCGGGTGTCAGCCCAGAAAAAGGCCTCTACACTGCTATCATAGCAGGCTTTGTCATCTCCTTTTTTGGGGGAAGTCGCGTACAAATCTCTGGACCTACCGCTGCTTTTGCGACGATTGTAGCTGGTATTGTCGCAAAAAATGGCGTGGATGGCTTGATCCTTGCTACGATAATGGCTGGTATCCTAGTAATGCTTATGGGCATTTTCAAAATGGGAAATTTGATTAAATACATCCCTTACACCATAACAACTGGTTTTACCTCAGGTATTGCCATTACCATCCTCATCGGACAACTAAAAGATTTTCTCGGTCTTACCTTTACGACGAGTCCGATTGAAACCGTACAGAAACTAAAAGAATGCATCCGCTCCTTTTCGACCATCAATCTGCAAGCGCTCTTGATTGGACTCATTTCCCTTGCCATTTTGATCCTTTGGCCAAAAATCAATCAAAAAATACCAGCATCACTCATCGCGGTTTTTGTTGGAAGTGCGCTTGTGAAGCTGTTCCATCTACCAGTAAATACGATTGGAAGTCTCTATGTGATTTCAAACGCTTTGCCAAGCTTTCATATCCCCGAAGTCTCACTAGAAGCAATCCAAAGGCTCTTTCCCGATGCGATTACCATTGCCCTGTTAGCAATGATTGAGTCACTCTTGTCCTGTGTGGTATCCGATGGTATGATAGGAAGCCGTCATAATTCAAACATGGAGCTTGTGGCACAAGGTCTTGGTAATATCTCCTCAGCCTTATTTGGCGGTATCCCTGCAACAGGAGCGATTGCAAGAACGGCTGCCAACGTAAAAAATGGAGGCCGTACCCCGATTGCAGGTATGGTTCACTCCATTGTATTGGTTCTGATTTTAGTTATCCTAACGCCCTATGCTGCCCTAATCCCTATGCCAACAATTGCCGCGATTTTATTCATGGTCGCTTACAATATGAGCGAATGGCGTATCTTTCTCAATTTATTAAAGACCTCTCCAAAAAGTGACATCGCTGTCCTGATTACTACTTTTAGCTTGACCGTTGTCTTTGATTTGGTAGTTGCAATTGAAGTAGGTATCTTGTTGACGGCTATTTTATTTATAAAACGAATGGCCGATGTTGCCGACATCCAAGCCTGGAAATACCTGGATTCCTATGAAGAAGAACGCGATGAGGAGAATATTCACTATAAGGTTGTTCCAAAGAACACCCTTGTATATGAACTTAGCGGTCCCATGTTTTTTGCTGCCGCAGATATCTTTATGGGCATTCCAACACAAAAACATATCAACGCAATCATTTTAAGAATGCGCAGCGTTCCCGCCATGGATTCGACCGCTCTTCATTCCCTTCAAAAAATGAAAAAACGCTGCGATAAAAATGGCATAACACTTATTTTTTCTCATGTTTGTGAGCAGCCGATGGCGATGATGAAAAAAGCTGGCTTTTCTTCACTGGTCGGAGAAGACAATTTCTGTCCTAACATTGACGCCGCACTTGCACGTGCTAAAGAAATTGCGTGAGTATATTTTACCTCTCCTTGACCGATTTAAGACATAGGCGGTGTTATGAAAGAAACGTTTTAAAAAAATCGCACTCTTCCTCGTTGCAAATCTGCCCCAATGGTTCTTGCATGGTGACATGAAATACATGATACAATGGATTGCTATTGTCTCCATAGATTTTATATACATAAGGTATCGTATATTCCTTTAGTTTCTCTTCCATTTTTGATGCCTGCTCTTTTAAAAAGTCTCCAATTGCTGTCATCAAATATACGGGCGGGAAATTAGAATTTATATGATCCGTAACATTAATAAGCGCACGTTCTTCCATTGATCCCTTATTCGGAAGAAAATCATTCATTAACTCCACATCCTGCTCACTTCCAATAATCGGTTCTCCATAAATTTCAAACGCTCCACAATTTAGGGCAATCGCAGTTGGAACAAAACCATTGGGAACGTGAAACGAAAAATTACTTGCGTAATTCCCGTCGGTGCAAATTGCCGTATAAAGACCAAGTAAATGAGCTCCTGCAGAATCTCCGACCATAAAAACATGTTCCATATCAAACTGATACAATTCCTTATTCTCATACATCCATTCCATTACTTGATTGGTATCCGCAAGCGGTGCCGGAAATTTTGACTCGGGAGCAAGTCGATAGGTAAAGTTTACAACGGCGAAATTACGTTGTGCCAGACTCATTCCATAAAATTGATATACCTCCTTATTACCATACACCCAGCCGCCTCCGTGAACAATCACTATCACAGGAAGCATTCCACTCTCTTTTTTAGGTCGGTAAACATCCAAAAGATTCCAGACCGGGTCATCACCATATTGGATATTATCAAAGCGCTTGATATCCTCTGGGGTTGTAAGCCCCTCATCTCTTTTTGCATCCCCCTCTCCAAATTCTTTTCGTAACGTTTCACTTGCCTTCGACATATGATATCATCCTTTCTTTTCTATTTTTCTTCAAGGTTAGCATACCTTGCAAGCCTCGTAGTGAAGCGAAACAAATTGATTATAACGGGTCATATTTTTTAAGGACAGTGGTATGGGAACCTTATTATTTTGAAACAAAGGTATTCCTTCACCAAGGATGACGGGCGTAACCGTGACAATCAGTTCATCCACCAGTTTTTCCTGAAGAAAGGTCACCTGCTCATTATCTTCCTTCTTGGCTCTAGAAAACACGTAACATTCCTTGCCTTGGTATGGAAACGCACCGTTTTCATGCTCCATAATCCAATCATATGTTACTCGTCCAATTAATATCGTATCCACGGTATCATAAAATGCCGAATAACCATTATCTCCTTCCCCTTCAACAGAAAACAGCCAATCAAGCTGATGGTCTTTGGTCGCGATATACCCATCTAAGCTAGAAGCTATATATAGTACTAATTTTCTATCATCCATCATGAATTCTCCTTAGAAAAGCTTTTATATCGAATGTCCGCACTGCGTACACTATCCTTGTATATTTCCTTTAAATAGCAAAATGCCTCCCTTACCGAAGCTTTGATATCAACATGTGAAATATACCCCTTACCGTTTGGACCATATCCCATTTCATCATCCGATAATCGTGATATTTCTCCCATTAGCAAGGTAATATAGCGCTCCATGCTCCACATCCCCAAAGGAATATTTTCGTATTCCAATTTACCATTCACAACTTTGATTGCAGTTTTATAGGTTGCATAGTTGATTATCTTAAGAGTTGGCGCATACTTGCGTAAGCCTGCATCCATGCGAAGCTGCATGGTTGCATCCTGGGATAAAAGAATGGAATTGCAAGAAATCTCTTCTTCCTTTAGTAAATCAAGTAAAAACGTAATGTTGTTTCCGCAATTTGTTGAAGTGCACTCGACATAGTCTGGTTCAAAAGCATATTTTCGTGTTAAGTAAGCAGAAAATAGGCTTGCCTCTGACATATGTTCAACTGACAGTTCGGAAAACTGTTCTGATATTTTTTCACGTAATGCAGCTGTTGTATGACCCTCCCCTCCTACAATTATGTAGGTTTTCGCTATCTTGTTATGGATTGCATCTGCCAAGACGTCTCCTCCGCATAAAATAGTTCCACCAAATAGCACCATTACATCGACCTGTTCCATTCCATAGTTCGTAAACAAGGCCTCCCTTGTCAAAAGAGGCAGGTCCCTTGCTCCGCAGAAATCTCCTAATATATTAATACACGATGCTACCTTTTCTAAAATTTCTTGCTGGTTACTTTCCATAATCATCCCACCCTCTATCATCAGGTTAATCTCATCCTTTCCTTCTCTTTCTTCCAATTAAAAATGGACATATTTGATTAAAAAACTCATTGATAAAACT
>JASKJZ010000036.1 GCA_030154385.1 Clostridiales bacterium | reverse complement strand
GGTATCATAGTTTTTTAGAAATACAAGATCTCTCTCACAAAATACATCCACTCCTGGATTTTGCAGTCCCACAGCATTTAACATGCCCGATTTTGTCTCTGCAATTCTTGGGGTCGGATTTCCCGCCCATGCCACATTGGAGACTCCCTTTGTCACAATCGCTCCTAGCTTATTTAAATCGACCAGATCCGCATATTCCATGCCTGACCCAAAGGTTCCTGAGGCCGTCATGACCGGATTTTTTAATACAACGTTTGCAATCTCAACCGATAGCTTCATACAGACCTCCTTATCTCTCCCAATCGATGGTTTCACTATCAAACACAGGACCTTCCTTGCAAACACGGGTATTGTTTACCTTCGTATGATGATCCTTATCCTTCGTTTTACAGACACATGCCAGGCATGCCCCAATTCCGCAAGCCATCCTCTCTTCCATCGATACTTGCGCTGATATCCCCTGATCTTTTGCAAAGGAGGCAAGTGCTGCTAACATTGGTTTTGGTCCACAAGCATATAGAACGGAGTTCGTGCAGTCCATATCCAAAAGTGCTTGCATCACATTTCCATGATATCCAACGCTTCCATCCTCCGTTGCAACCAGCACCTTTCCATAGGCTTCAAACTCGTTTTTCAGGAATAAATTCTGATCGCGATAACCGAGCACGATCGTGATAGAACTAACCTCATTGGACATCTTCATTGCTTTTGCAAGCTCTAATAGTGGGGGAATGCCGACCCCTCCTCCCACTAAAATAGCAGGTGCCTTCTGAATGGAAAATCCATTTCCAAGAGGACCCATTACACGAATGGTATCCCCTTCCCGCTTTGCTCCAAACTCACACGTCCCATCACCTACGATCCGATAAACGAGCCGTACTTCCTTCGTTTCTTTTCTAACCTCGCAAATGCTGATCGGCCTTGGCAAAAGGCGACTTTCCTCTTCACAGTACAAGGATAAAAATTGACCAGGAACTGCACCTTTAGCAACCGATTCATTCAAGATCCACATATCCATCATACCAGGCGCAATCTCTTGATTTTTTATAATCTTGCTTACTTCCATTAAGCTCTTCCTCCAATTGCAGACTGAATGTCCTGCTTCATATCAAGAACCGCCTGCCTTGCAGCTTCTGCATAACTGCGCTCTCCAAATTTCTCATACTGTTTCATTTTATAAGCAGCAATAATCCCTCTGGAGGAATTGACAATGGCACCTAAGCCATCCGGATTAAAATATGGCAGCAGATCTTTTGCCGTACCACCCTGCGCGCCATAGCCTGGAACTAAGATATATTGCTTTGGCATAAGACTGCGAAGTGTTTTTGCCATCTGCGGATAGGTCGCACCAATCACACATCCCACATCACTATAATCGGCTCCTGGCTTCTTTAAGCTCTCGCCCCATTCCGCCACTTTTCTTGCAACGATTTCATACAAAGGTGTCCCCTCTACCTTTTGGTCCTGAAACTCTCCGCTGGAGGGATTCGAAGTCTTCACTAGTACAAAGATTCCCTTGTCTTCCTTTTCACATTCTTCCACAAAAGGCAGTACGCCATCACTTCCAAGATAAGGGTTGACCGTTGCAAAGTCCTCTAAGAAGGCGGAAAGTTTGTTGCTTCCCACCGTTACATGACCAAGATGCGCTGTCGCATAGGCTTTGGAGGTAGAACCAATATCCCCTCGCTTTATGTCACCGATAACAAGAAGACCCTTTTCCTTTGCATAATCAACGGTCTTTTGAAAACTAATCAGTCCTGGTATTCCAAATTGCTCATACATTGCAATCTGCGGCTTCACGCAAGGAACCAAATCATATATTGTATCTATGATTCCTTTGTTGTATTGAAGAATAGCTTGTGCTGCACCCTCAAGCGTCTCACCATATGCCTCAAATGCCTCTGTTTGTATAAATGCTGGAATATAATCCAGCATAGGATCAAGTCCTACAACAATCGGTGCCTCTGTTTTTTGAATTTTTTTCACTAATTGTTCAATCATGCAATTCTCCCTTCTGCCTTTTGGGCAAAAAAAATTTATCGTTTCTTTCTTCTATAAAAAGAGAGTATGAAACTAACTCATACTCTCCCTATAAACAATTTTGCCATCAACAAATGTCATAAGAACCGTTCCAAACACATGGTGTCCTTCAAATGGTGTGTTTTTCCCTTTTGAAACGAAGGAATCGGCCTGAATTTTATATTCTCTTTTTGGATCGGCGATTACTAAATCTGCGGCACGTCCAGGTAATAATGTACCCTTATCAATTCCTAAAATCTTAGCTGGACGAAAACTCAAACAAGCCACCATTTCCATTGGTGACAAATATCCCGTATGAACAAGCTCTGTCATCGTAAGGGCAAAGGCCGTTTCCAATCCAACGATGCCAAAAGGCGCCTCTTTCATAGACAGTTCCTTTTCCTCTTTGGTATGAGGAGCATGATCGGTCGCAATTGCATCCATTGTTCCATCCGCTAGTCCTTGTTTTAGTGCTTCTACATCTATCTTACTGCGAAGAGGAGGGTTCATTTTATAATTTGCATCATCACTTAGGATGTCTTCCTCCGATAAGGTAAAGTGATGTGGGCATACCTCCGCACTCACGGACAAACTTTGCTCCTTCGCCCATCGTACCAGGCTCACACTATCCTTTGTCGAGCAATGGCACAAATGAAGCTTTGCTTTTGTTTCTTTTGCCAGCAAAATGTCCCTGGCCACAATAATGTCCTCTACGGCATTGCTGATTCCTGAGAGTCCCAGTTGGCTGGCCTTTTCTCCCTGATTCATCACACCGCCATTTACCAGACTTTTATCTTCACAATGGGCAAGCACTGTGACACCTGCCTCCTTTGCCAGAAGCATTGCTTCACGGTAGACGCGGCTGTCCATCACCGACTTTCCATCTTCACTGATTGCTTTCATTCCAGCTGCTGCCATTGCTTTGATATCATTCACAAAAAGACCCATCTGTCCTTTTGTTACCGCACCAACGGGTATCAAATGAACCAAAGAGTCTTCTTTTTCTTTTCGTTTTATATAGTCAATCATTTCCACCGAATCAATCACAGGCATCGTATTTGGCATCGGACAAACACTGGTAAAGCCACCCCTTGCTGCCGCCATAGAGCCGGTTCGTATCGTTTCTTTTTGTTCAAAACCAGGTTCACGAAAGTGAACATGAAGGTCAATGAAACCAGGCATCACATAGTGCCCTTTTGCCTCGATAATGACATCTGCTGCTTCGTCGATCTTTGCAGCAACTGCCTTTATTATCGTATCTTCAAGCAATACGTCATAAATACCATCCTTATTCGTGGCGGGGTCTAGTACATGGCCATTTCGAATCAATGTCTTCATAGGTCCACCTTTCTTCATTCATACTCTGCTTTCAAAAAATCTTCTAACACTTTATCATTATCAATATATTGCGCAAATTCTTCTCTGCTAATCCACTTCGCATCATTGAGCTCCTCCGACAAAATTACGGTATCCTGCTCCGCAATGCACTCATAAGCGATTCCGACCTTATGCAAATCTCCAATCATAAAAGACCAGGTATATATAATCCGATTTATTTCTGCTGTAATGCCAGCTTGTTCTAAAACGAGGCGCATCACCGCTGCATCCGGTGCTTCTCCGTGCTCGACATCCCCATCAATAAATTGCCATTGATACGGATTTGCAATACAGTCATCGTACCACTTTGCTACAATTAGAAACTTATCATGACTGCGTACAATACCTTTTACCATTAACTTACACTGTTCCATTTTTTTGCCTCCCGCATATTGTATCAATAAGTGTCTTAAATTACAATCACAAATTTATTTATTTTTTAATTTTTTCAAACCAAGCCTTAATCTGTTTTTCGTAACCATTATCGGAGAGGTGGTAAAATGTCCTTCCCACCAAATTATCTGGTAAATATTGCTGTTTCACATAATGGTTCTCAAAATCATGTGCATATTGATAGCCGATTCCATGCGATAGTTCCTTCGCCCCATGATAATGCGCATCCATTAGATGACTGGGTACGGGGGCTGTTTTTTCTTGTGCTACGACATGCATTGCATCAAAAATCGCATTCACCGCAGAATTACTCTTTGGCGCACAAGCTACATAAGAAGCGGCTTGTGCCAGTATAATTTGTGCCTCTGGCATGCCAATACGCTCGATTGCCTGTGCAGCCGCAGTTGCCACGACTATCGCATTTGGATCCGCATTGGATACGTCCTCAGACGCACAGATCATAATACGTCTTGCAATAAAGCGAATGTCCTCTCCTGCATACAGCATTCTCGCCAAATAATAAATCGCAGCATCTGGGTCAGATCCCCTCATACTCTTAATAAAAGCTGATATCGTATCGTAATGATTGTCTCCACTTTTATCATAACCTAGTGCCCTCTTTTGGATACACTCAGAGGCAACCGATATCGTAATATGGATTTTTCCATCCTCACTTCTGTCGGTCGTCAAGATACCAAGCTCCAGGGCATTGAGCGCTGCCCTGGCATCTCCATTTGCAATATCCGATAAGAAATCCAATGCTTCTTCGTCGATTTGTGCCCCAAAAGCTCCCATTCCCTTTTCCACATCCTGTATCGCACGTCGTAATAAAACCGCAATATCTTCCTTTTCCAAAGACTTAAGTTCAAATATACTTGACCTTGAAATCAGCGCCCGGTTCACCTCAAAATAGGGATTTTCGGTGGTAGCTCCGATCAATATTATGGTTCCTTCTTCGACAAAGGGGAGCAAATAATCTTGTTGCGCTTTGTTAAATCGATGAATTTCATCGATGAATAAAATGGTCTTCCTCTGGTACATCGCAAGATCATTTTTTGCAATTTGCACGACCTCTTCCATATCCTTTTTCCCAGCACTGGTCGCATTGATTTGGGAAAAGCCTGCTTTGGTGGTTTTCGCAATTACCTTTGCTAATGTGGTTTTTCCAGTTCCTGGTGGTCCATAGAAAATTAAGGAGCTTAATTTATCCGCCTTAATAGCACGGTCTAAAAGCTAATCCTGCCCTATAATATGGGTCTGACCCACTACCTCTTCAAGTGTCGAAGGCCTTAGGCGGCTAGCAAGCGGTGCCTCTTTTTCCTGATTTTTTTCTCTCATATAATCAAATAAATCCATCGTATTCTCCTGTCCTTTCTTGCAATTTCGATTTTCGTATGATAAAATACTGCTTGTTTTCACAAAAAAGAAGGAAGGTGCCCTATGAATATCCCAAATGACCCTGTTATTTTACTAAGCTATATCAATACCCAGCTTCGCGATTTTTATGAAAGCCTGGAAGACCTATGCTTGTCTCTTAATCTCGATGAAACACTACTGCAAGATAAACTTGCTTCAATTGACTATTATTACGACGCTGCCACAAATCGCTTTCTTTAAAAATAAATCACCTTACCATCCAGTATTCCATATGAGGTCTCCTGCTCTTTTTCTACGACTGCTTGCCCCATTGTCACCTCTTCTACACACTTCTCAAATGCTATCACCTGGTCAAACGGCACCAACACTGTGAGTCGCACCAGTTCAGTAAAAATTGTATCCATAATCACAAGCCCCATCTTAGCCGCATGGTACTTAAGCTTTCCAAGACCATTGTAATCGGTTTTAATATGAAACGGAATCCCAATTTTTCTCTTTACGATGGTACTTGCCATAAGCCCCTCCTTTGCGGCGCTTTGATACGCTCGCAGCAGACCTCCTGTACCAAGCAAGGTTCCACCAAAATACCGTGTCACGACGACCAGACAGTTGGTTATCTTTTCTCCAAGAAGCACCTCTAGCATCGGTCTTCCCGCTGTCCCCTGCGGCTCTCCATCATCACTGTATCGCCTTATTTTGGCATTCTCACCAATAACATAAGCAAAGCAATGATGGGACGCATCCCAATACTGCTTTTTCACCTGTTCAATCTTAAGCCCCGCCTCCTCTTCTGTTGTTACGGGATAAGTAGTTGCAAGAAAGCGAGATTTTTTTTCTATGATTTCTTTTTGGGCACCAAAATACAAAATTTGGTATGTTTCTTCCATAATATGTGAACCCTTTCTAATAGGTAATCATCTTAGCTTATATTCCTTAGTATACCAAAGGACCTCTTGTTTCGCAAAGGTGTTCTCGACATTTTTTTCTTTATTTCAGAAAGAATGTTTGGTATAATCAACTTTAGGGTTTGTCCTGTACAAATCCAAGGAGGTGTTTTATGAACTATAGTAAGAAAGGAACCGCAAAGAAACAAAAGCGGATTACTTCAAACAAACATCGTTTGGTTACAAAAGCTGGTGTTTCTTTTTTTCGGGCTTTTTTCATATGTGTCATCATCTTGGGAATTGTCGGCTGCTTTGCCATGGCCGGTGTCGTCAAAGGAATTATTGACAATGCCCCAAGCATCGATTCCATTGATGTAGCTCCAAGCGGTTTTGTTACTACCCTTTATTACTCCAATGGTACGCCAAGCGGACAGCTAGTAGGTTCGGATGCCAATCGTGTCTATGTGACGCTCGATCAGATTCCGCCTGTAGTCTATAATTCCTTTATTGCAATCGAAGATCGACGTTTTTTTGATCATAATGGAATTGATGTAAAAGGAATCCTACGCGCATTTGGAGAAGCAATTTCTAAAGGAGGTCTGGACTCTGGCGCCAGTACCCTAACGCAGCAGCTACTAAAAAATCAGGTATTCAACGGTGGTGCTGAAACCACAGTAGGCGATAAGATTGAGCGAAAAATTCAAGAACAGTATCTTGCCGTTAAATTAGAGCAAAAACTAGCAGAAGGCTCCGATAAAAAGCATGCAAAAGATCTGATTTTAGAATATTACCTGAACACCATCAATTTGGGTCAAAATACCCTTGGTGTGGAAGCAGCTTCGGAACGTTACTTTAATAAAAAGGTCGGCGACCTAACACTTTCGGAGGCAACCGTCATTGCTGGTATCACACAAAATCCAGCAGCACTTAACCCTATCACACATTCAGAAGCAAATGCCGAAAAACGAGAAATAATACTAAATTATATGGAAGAGCAAGGTTATATCACTGCTCTTGAAAAGGATGAAGCACTAGTAGACGATGTATATTCACGCATTCAGTTAGTCAACGATGAGCAGTATGCCTCTTCTTCTGCCAATGTAAACAGCTATTTTGATGATGCATTAATCGATGATATTATAAATGATTTTCAGACTGAGCTAGGTTACAGTGAGGCACAGGCGGTCAACATGCTTTACCGCGGCGGTTTACAAATCTATACCACCCAAAGTAAAAAACTGCAAAAAATCTGTGATACTGTCTTCTCCGATGAATCGCTTTATCCTGCAAACTCAAAATATGCCCTTGTCTATCGACTATCAATCCTTGATAAAGACGGGGAAGAACATAATTATTCCGAAAAATCACTGGAAAAATATTTTGTATATGAAAAAGGGCAGAGCCGTTTTTCTCTTTATTTTGATAATAAGGAAGATGCTGAGCCTTATGTTGAAGAATACCGCAACTATATTGTAAAAAATACCGATGAAATTACCGGAGAAGTCATAAACTATACGCTTCAGCCGCAAGTATCCTTCATTCTTATGAATCAAAGCAGTGGTAAGGTTCTGGCTATGATTGGTGGCCGGGGCGAAAAAACAGCAAGCCGTACCTTGAACCGTGCAACCGATACCACAAGGCAGCCCGGCTCTACCTTTAAGATTCTCTCCACGTATTTACCAGCTCTTGATACCAAGGGAATGACATTGGCATCGGTGCAAGATGACAGTGAGTTTTTTTATCCAGGAAGTAAAAAACAGGTCAATAACTGGAATGGTGAAAACTACAAGGGACTGACCACACTACGGGATGGTATTGTAAACTCGATGAATGTTGTGACGGTAAAAACGATGGTGGATGTAACCCCGCAGGTTGCATATGATTATCTGTTAAGGCTTGGATTTACCACAATTTATGACAATTACGTCGGCGATGATGGAAAAATCTATTCTGATATCGGTTATCCTACTGCTCTTGGCGGATTAACAAAGGGTGTAACGAACCTGGAGTTGACAGCAGCCTTTGCTTCTATTGCAAACCAGGGCGTTTATACAGAACCAACTCTGTATACAAAAATTGTGGATCATGATGGAAATGTATTAATCGACAAAGAGCCTTCCTCCAAACAGGTCATGAAAGAATCCACCGCATGGCTTCTCACCAGTGCGATGCAGGATGTAGTAAAGGTAGGTACTGGAACACGTGCACGTTTTGACAAGATTTCGATGCCCGTTGCTGGTAAGACCGGGACTACCTCTAGTAATGTGGATACCTGGTTTGTTGGCTATACTCCTTATTATACTGCTGGTATTTGGTCTGGATATGACGATGGCAATACCTCGCAGACCGAGACCTCCTATCACAAGACCCTCTGGAAAACAGTTATGCAGGAAATCCATATCAAGGCAAAAAAAGAATACAAGGAATTTGAGATGCCTAGCAGCATTGTGAAAGCTAAAATATGTACCAAATCAGGTAAGCTTGCTGTCGATGGTTTATGCGATGCAACGGCTAGGGTCGAATATTTCGATGTGAATACCGTACCAACCGAAAAATGCGATGTGCATGTAAAGCTTCGTATTTGTAAAGCTTCCGGTGAGCTTGCCGGTGAATATTGTCCGGAAGATCAGGTAGAAGAAAAAGTATTCTTGATTAAAGAGGAGACGGGACATACCGCGGATTCCAAAAATGCAATTTCCCCAGATGAATACAAAACGACCTGCCATATTCACACCGCTCCTGTTGTCGTGGAGACCCCAACCCCTCCTCCAATCACAGAGCCGCCAAGTGAGACACAATCTCCTATCCCATCCACTCTGCCAACGGAAATACCATCCGATTCAACAGATGATGATTTAAATGGCACAACAGCACCAATTGAATAGCCAAATGCCCTTCCGATTCGAAAAACGGAAGGGCATTTTATTTATCTAAAAAGCGCCGGCTGCTTGAATTTTAATCCTTTAACTTCGGGCGAAAAATAAGAGAAGCTAGGTAACTGAAAATAAGTGCTGCCGATACGCCAACCGAGGAAGCCGTAAAGCCACCTTTAAAGATTCCAAGAAAGCCTTCCTGATCGACTGCTTTTTTTATCCCCTGATATAGTGAATTACCAAAACCAATCAAAGGAGTATTCGCACCTGCCTTTGCCCAGTCAGAAAAAGGTTGATAGACTCCAATTGCACTAAGCAGGGCACCAAGACATACCAATAATACCATGATTCTACCAGGCATTAACTTTGTCTTATCCATAAGGATCTGTACAACCATACAAATTGCACCTCCGACCAAAAAAGAACGAATATAGTCCATCTTACATCACCTCCATCACGATGCCATGTGCAATCGCTGGTACACTGTTTCCTTCATTGGAGCTTACCGTTGATAACAAGGCTCCCGTTGGGACAAACAGTATGCGCCTCCACTCGCCTCTACGCATTTTTCTTAGGATAAAGCCTGCTAAAGTAATCGCGCTGCAGCCACATCCACTCCCTCCGGCATGGGTGTCCTGAGTTTTTGGATCGAATACCTCAATTCCACAATCCATATGATTCTTTTCAATATCATAACCTTTTTCCCGTAGCAGATGAATCAAAATTTCTTTTCCTACAAGGCCAAGGTCTCCCGTAATAATTTTATCATAGTACGCTTCCTCTCGTTCAAAATCAAGAAAATGCTGTGCAATGAGATCCGCTGCGGCAGGAGCCATGCACGCCCCCATATTAAGCGCATCCTTCACCCCATAATCCACAATGCACCCCGTCGTAATTCCCGAAATTCCAATACACTCCCCCTCTTTTTTATGATCCTTCTTCCTCCCCAGCAATACTGCCCCACTACCAGTAACGGTATACGTTGCAGCAAGCGGTCTCTGATTTCCATACGCAAGCGGAAACCGAAATTGTTTTTCTGCACTGGCAAAGTGACTGGAAGTAATTGCTACAATCATATCCGCAAATCCCCCTGCTACCAGCATCGCCCCAAGTGCCATAGATTCTCCCATGGTAGAACAAGCACCATATAGGCCAAATAGTGGAATTTTATAATCCTTGATTCCAAATGAGGTAGCGATGAGTTGCCCCAAAAGATCTCCCCCTAACAAGTAACGAACATCTTCAGGACGCTTGTTTGCTTTCGTTAGCAACTGTTCTAATGCCCTGCTTTGTAAAATGCTTTCTGCTTCTTCCCAGGATGTCCCCCCAAACATAGGGTCGTTTTCCACTGCATCAAAATAGACACCAAGCGGTCCCTCTCCTTCTTTTTTTCCTGCAACCGAACTTTCCTCCAGGATGCAAGGAATCGTTTGAAAGGATAGGCTTTGCTTTCCCCTTTGAAGATTCTCTTCCATGCGATTCTCCTTTCTCGATTCTTATAAAAGCTTTATCAGCCAGTAAATTAGACCAAGCAGCCAGCTTGATACAATACCGTATAAAATGACAGGACCAGCAATGGTAAAGATTTTACACCCTATACCAAAGACTTGCCCCTCTTTTTTAAATTCAATCGCAGGCGATGCTACCGAATTTGCAAATCCCGTGATTGGTACCAGGGTTCCAGCACCTGCAAATTTTGCGATTTTGGGATAAATTGACCAGCCGGTTAGTAAAACACTTAGCAGGACTAAAACCAGAATATTATAGGCACCAGCCGTTTCTTTGTCCATACCCTGACTCATGAAAAAATTGGTAATCCCTTGCCCCAGAGCACAAATTGTTCCGCCGACCCAAAAAGCATGGAACATATTTTTCCAAATGCTATGTGTTGGCGTCACTTTTTTTACATATTGATTATATTGATCCTTTTCCTTTGAAACGGGTTCTTTTTTCATTTCTTTCTCCTTTACCAAAACTGAAACAAGGTACCAATCCCTTTTCCAATTGCAATTCCTAAAATAATCCAAGCTATTCCATATCGAAGCTTTGATCTTTGTAAGAAAACCGGAATTACTTTAAGACTTTCCGCTAAGGCCATGGCAAGACATCCCACATAGATACCAGAAAACCATCCAAAAAAAATCAAAAACGGAACTCCCAATGGAATTTTCCATTGAAATAATAGAAAAACATTTCCAAGCGTTCCGCCAATAATGATTGCAGCTTCATACCATCGTAAATAACACGCTGTATTGGTTCGATCAGCAAGTCTTGGAAAGATACCAATCATCGTAATAAAGGCAAAGACACCGCCTCCGACCACAAATCCACCCGATATTCCAATAAAGCATAATACGATATCTTTAATCAGCATCAATTGTGGTTCCCTCCCTTGAAGCAGATTTTATTTTGGCCGTCGCCTTGTCTATTTCAAACTTTCTCATTTCAATGTCAATTGGGGTTGGATCATCTCTCATGTGCTTCTTGGTGAGATGATTATAAAACAGCAAGATTCCACTCGTTAATCCGATTGCATAGCCAGCTTCTAAAAAATGAAGCTCTGTACCATTCCTTCCAAGCACCAGAACATAAATTCTTTGAAAGAGCTCGCCTACACTGATGTCCGTATTAAAGGTCATAATCGAAAAGGCGGCTCCAATCGAAGCGGTCAGTGTTATAAAAATCACCTTGGCATATTCGACATATCGTCTCTCTGGTTTTGAAATCCGATAATTTATAATAAAATCTGCCTCTCCTATGTTAATAAGCCAGGCTCCATGCGAAACTTTATGGATGGTCTCCATTACCTTAAGAATTGATACCATAATATCTTTCTCTTTCGTGTCTTCTGTCATAAAAAGCTGTCGGTTGAGTTCTTTAATCAAGGTTTTATTCTCGCCGTATAACTTTACCACATCTTCTAAATAGATTTTTTTATTGGTAACAAGCACCGTCTGTTCTGCCTTGATATAAATAATGTCCCCATTCATCTTCCATGCCCCCTTCCTCACACTGTGAAAAGACAAGTATCCCCTCTTTTTCTTTGTCGTCTCCATACTCTTTGACCATAAAAAAAATAAGGCCAATTAATACAAGTGTCAGTGTGATTGCTGCTAAAACTTTTCGCTTCATCGTATCACCACCTGATTGATTTAACCTTATTATCTGTAATCTTGTTTTGATTATGCAAAGAACTATAAATTATTTCGCATACGTTTTAAAA